>JBFYSM010000353.1:0-6704 GCA_041301605.1 Chloroflexota bacterium
CCGGAAACACCTGAACAGATCATTGCCTTGCTGGAAGGAGTTGCCAAAGGCTGGAACCTGGATCCAACTCCGTTCGAATGGGGCGGCAAGCGCTTCGCTCGTCGTCAGCGCAGTCGCCAGCATCGTCATGCTTTAGGTGGCTCCGGCGCATGTACTCAACGCCCTGTCCGCCGTCATCCAAACCTTATCCAAAAATGGCAACACTCATGCCATACGACCCACTAGTTTTCCTTTCCGCCAAACTCGGCCCGCCGCTGGGGCACCTGCCCGGCGATATCCGCATCGAGCGGGAGAATTTCAAGTTTTACCTCCCGCTCACCAGCGGTCTGATAGTGTCGCTGGTATTGACGTTAATCATAAACATCATTGCGCGGCTTTGAAGAAATGAAATCGGAAATCGTCCCGAAGGTTTTTTTACAAAAGCGACAGTATTGTTGGCCAAACCTTCGGGACGTTCCATTTGGATCGGAGCAACCTGGAATGAAGATCAATTCTCTGAAGCGCATCATCCTGCCACTCATTTTCACCCTTTTCATGGCCTCCTGCGGGCGGCTGGATACCATCCTGTACGATCCACCGCAAACCCCGCAGACCTGGCTGCAAATCCAGCCGTATGCCGAAATTTATTTCGGCAATCAAACCATTATCTTCGTTCAGCCCAGCACCTCCGCCATCGTTTACCTGCTCGGCATCCTGACTGTCGGGATCGGTATTTATTTCCTGAGGATCCGCCAGGGTCAACGCTCGCGCCTGTGGTGGGGGATTGCCCTGCTGCTGTGGGGCATCGGTGCGCTGCTGGCCGGGACGAGTTACGAGGCGTTCAGCTATGCCATCAAGTGCGCCGGGCGCGAATTCTGTCTCTGGACCAGTTGGTGGGAGATCGCATATTTGCTCACCACGGTCTGGAGCATCGATGCCATGACCGTGGCGATGGCATGCTCCAGCGCGTACGGTAAATTGCGCAATGCACTTACCTTATATGGGCTCATCAATGGAGTGGCCTATCTCATCCTTGTGTTGATCGGGGTTTTCGTTCCGGTAAAATTCCTGATCTCATTCGAATTCCTGCTGGTCCTCGGGTTCCCCTCTTTCCTGGTATTTTTTGTCATAAACGTCTGGCGGTATCGCAAATACAAGCTCAGTACCGACCTGGCATTCATCGGCGCCTGGCTGTGGCTGGCGGTGACCGTGGCCGCGTATTTCATCGCCTACAGCGCCGGTATGACGCAAGCCTTGTGGGCAAAGGGCATCTGGTTTTCGGAGAATGATGTCTTGCACATTTTCCTGATCGCGTGGATGCTTTACCTTGGAATAGTGGTCGCTTCGCGCGTAACCGACCTGGTTGTGTCGGGGCCTCCACGCCCTGATACACACCTGCCCCCAGCTGTCATCCAGAAATGAAAAACACCGGTTTCGATGAACTTCTCCCCAACCACTTCATCGCTCAAACTCCCCTTGAGCTACCTGCTATGCGGGTATAATTATGTTGTCACAGAATTATGGAGATAAAATATGGCTACTCCTCGGCTGATTACTCCTGACGGCAAAACAATTAATCTCTCACGAGAAATTTATCAGAAAATTCGGGAAATCCTGGATGCGAATCCTCCAACCAAACCCGAACCGCGCCGTGTATCGGAGATCCGTGCCACATACGGAAAATATGCCCACAATCCATCCCTTGAGCAGGCGTTGCTGGGGGAGCATAGGGCTGAATTGGCTCGTGAAGAAGCCAAGCTGAAGCGATTCTATGGCTGAGTTGGCAACCACTTTTGTGTTGAATAATTTCGCTGTCATGGCTCACTTTCGGGCTGAGTCTGGCGGTGAACAGGTTTTATCTCTGTTAGAAAGAGCAGGGAAGGGCGAAATATTGCTGGCAATGAGTCTAATCAATGTGGGGGAAGTTGTTTATCTCGTTAGCCGTGAGTGGGGAAGAGAACAAGCGCGAACGTTATTGGATGATCTGCGTACTTTACCGATATCATTTTACGATGCAACTGAAGAGCGAATCCTCGCTGCAGCTTGGCTGAAAGCTGAATTTCCGGTTTCGTATGCCGATGCGTTTGTCGCCGCATTGGCAAAGGAACTCGGTGCGACTTTGGTTACTGGCGATCCGGAAATCAGGCGGCTCGAAGACACTATTCCTTTACTCTGGCTGGCAGATTGAACGAAGGGTGGTAGATTGTTGAATATCGATTGCCATCCAGTCCGATGAAAACTTCCGACTTCGATTACTTTCTCCCCAACCGCTTCATTGCCCAGACGCCCATCGAGCCGCGCGATTCTTCACGCTTACTCATCTTGAAACGTTACACGGGAAAACTGGAGCACGCCATCTTCCGGGATATTGGGAAGTATCTCAACCCCGGCGACCTGCTGGTGATCAACCAGACGCGCGTCATCCCGGCCCGCCTGTTCGCCCGCAAGCCCACCGGCGGTCGGGTGGAACTCCTGCTCCTGCACCGCGTCGAAGGGCAGACCTGGGAATGCATCGTCGGCGGGAAGGGGTTGAAGGAAGGCGTGCGCGTCCAGTTGGAGGGCGATGGCCCCGAAGCAGAGATCGTCGAAGTACTGGAAAGCACCCGGCGGCTGGTGCGCTTTTCCAAGGCCATCGATCTCTACCTGCCGCGCATCGGGCACGTGCCGCTGCCGCCCTATATCCATGAGACATTGAAGAATCCGGAACGCTACCAAACGGTCTATGCGCGTGAACCGGGTTCGTCAGCGGCGCCGACCGCCGGGCTGCATTTCACCCCGCGCCTGATCCGCGAACTGCAAGACCAGGGGATCGAATTTGCCGAAGTCACCCTGCATGTCGGCCTGGATACCTTTGCCCCGGTAACGGAAGATGACCCGCAAGAGCACAAGATCCACACAGAATGGTGCCAGTTGCCGCAGGAGACCGCGGATGCCATCAACCGAACGCGCCAGGCAGGGGGGCGCGTGATCGCAGTCGGCACGACCTCGGTCCGGACGCTGGAGAGCGCTGCACCGACGACCGACGACAGACGACCGACGACAGAGGGGGATGAAATATCCGTCGTCCGTCGCCCGTCCTTCGTTGTTCATTCGTACACCGACAACACCGATCTCTACATCACCCCCGGCTACAACTTCCAACTCGTGGATGCCATGATCACCAACTTCCACCTGCCGCGCTCGACGCTGATCATGCTGGTCAGCGCGTTTGCAGGGCGGGAGCGGATCCTGCAGGCGTATGAAGTTGCCAAGCGGGAAGGCTATCGCTTCTATTCGTTTGGGGACGCGATGTTGATCACCTGAAACGTTTCCTGGGTTTATCGGCCCTGATGCCCAGGGCTCGGTCGTATTGGTCGTTCACGATCATGTTGCCCATCAGTTCCCCGTACCTGGTCAGTTCGGGGAATTTCTTTGCATCATCCATCTCGATCTTCTCGGCCAGGTCGACCTGGAAGCGGCGGAAATCCAGTTTCTCGAAGAAAGTGTCCACCAGGTGGACTTGCTGGTCGTCCGCGACGCGCTGGAATGCATCCAGGATGGGCATGAGCCACTCGACCGTCGAGTAGCGATCCGGTTCCCCGGGCTGGATCATGTGCGGGTCCCGCCCTGTTCCGAGGCTGATCAGGGTGGTCTCTTCCGGCTTCCATCCCAGGCAGAACTGGAGTTCGTAAGCGGCCAGGTAGCATGGGTTGGCATACGACCCTACCCCGCCATCCACGAAGCGCCCCTCGACGGCCGGGAAGTAGGTCGGCACGGTGCTGGAGGCCAGAACTGCCGTGACGACCGGCCAATCCTTGTATTCATCCTTGTATGGCTTGATGAAACACGTTTTGAATTCCACCATGTCGAACGCGGTGATGACCAGGTCCCTTGGCGGCTGCTCGGCCCAGAAATCACCCATTTTCTTGTCGCCGAAGAAACGTTTCAACTCGGTGAGGAACGGCTGGTTGGAATAGCGATAGCGGGTGAGAGGCCAGAAAAATGAACGCAAGGTCTTCTTGAATATCCTGCCGCCCAGTTCGATATAAAGATCGTAGATTTGTTGCGCAGTCAGCCCTGCGCTGATCCCGGCTGAAATGATCGAGCCGGTGGATGTCCCGGCCAGCAGCCGGAAGACAGCATGGCATGGTTGCCCAAGATGTCCTTCCAGGATGGAAAGCGCCCTGGCAACGATCACACCTCGCAACCCGCCGCCATCGATTGCAAGGGCTACGTTTTTTCGAAACGGTTTCATTGTGCCTCCTTTTCCGATAGTAGTATGAGTTACGAAGTTGAAAAGGATTTGGGGGAGTGGTGGGCGGATAACACCCGCCCTCCACTCCCCCAACCCCCTTGAACTGCGTAAGTCAATATTAGAATAGCACAAAATCAATCCGAATACCAATAGTGTAAGGTAGAATGTAAAGATATGACCACCAGAATACACACGATACAATGTTATTTTGATGATCCATTATGCCTGGAGTTCACCGCTGAGGTGAATGAGATCATACCTTTATCCGCAGGCAGGATCGGGGCAATCCTGCCATCCACATACTTTTATCCCACCAGCGGCGGGCAGGAGCATGATACCGGTACGATTGGCGACGCGTTTGTCCTGGATGTCCATGCCGGGGAGGATGGCCGAATCATCCACGTTCTGGATCGCGCCCTCGAACCTGGGAAATATCCTGCCCGGATCGACCGGGAGCGCCGCCTGCGTTTCATGCAGCATCACACAGCCCAGCACATCCTGAGCGGCTCGTTCGAGCACCTCCTGGACCTGGGGACGGTTTCCGCCAATATCAACGGTTACACCCCCTCCACCATTGACCTGAATGCGGGTGAGGTTCCCATGGCGGACCTCCAGCGTGTGGAGGAATTCGCCAACGACATCATCTTCGAAAACCGGGCGGTAAAAAGTTATTTCGTCAGCGACGTGGAGATCGGCAAGGTGCCCTTCCGCAGGCCGCCCAAGGTATCCGGTACGATCCGGGTTATCGAAGTGGATGGTTTCGATTACTCCGCCTGCGGTGGTACACATTGCCCGCAAACCGGGATGGTGGGGCTTGTCAAGATCATGCGCACGGAGCGGGTCAACCAGAAACTGCGCATCCATTTTGTGGCTGGCCGGCAAGCTTTGGAAGTTTTCCGGGGTTATCAAGGGGCAGTCCAGGCGGCTGCCGTGCAACTGGATGTGCGACCTGAGCAGGTCGGTGAGGCGGTCCGGGAGCATTTGGAGCGGTCCCGTAATTTGCAATTGGAAGTGGCTTCCCTCCGCCAGGAACAAATCTCATGGAGAGCCGGCCAGTTGGTGGAAAAGGCTATCGGGTTGGATGGCATCCGTTTGGTGACAGCATTGTTCCGGGATCTTACGCCGTCCGAGCTGCGCTTGCTTGGAAGCAAACTGATGGAAGTGGCTGGTATCGTGGCTGTTCTGGCGGCCTACGATGGACAGAAGTTGTCCATGGTTGCTGCCTGTGCGAGTGAAACCTATGTCGATGCGCGCGAGTTGTTGAAGAAGCATCTTACACCCATCAATGGTCGCGGCGGCGGGGATGCATCCCTGGCGCAGGGTGGGGGGGCTTGCGATGAATCCTTCCTGGAGGGATTATTCGTGCATACGTCGACATACCTGGGCAATCATGGATCTTGAAGCACTGAACGGTGAATTGATTGCCTGCCGGTTGTGTTCTCGTCTGGTTGCCTGGCGGGAGGAAGTGGCTCACGTCAAGCGGAAGGCTTATCTCGACTGGGATTACTGGGGTAAGCCGGTGCCTGGCTTTGGCGATCCAAAGGCTCGCGTAATGGTTGTCGGTCTGGCGCCGGGCGCGCATGGCTCGAACCGCACCGGTCGCATGTTCACCGGCGACGCCAGCGGTGATTTTCTCTATCCAGCATTACACCGGGCTGGGTTTGCCAGCCAGCCGCAGGCCACCCATGTAGGTGACGCTCTGGCGTTGCGCGATCTCTACATCACGGCTGTCTGCCGCTGCGCGCCGCCCGGGAACATGCCAACTGGCGATGAGATTTCCAATTGCCTGCCCTACCTGCAGCGCGAGATCGAGCTCATCAAGCCGAAGGTTTTCGTTGCCTTGGGCTGGATCGCATTCGATGCCTTGCTCCGCTTGCTTACGACTGAAGACGGACGACCGACGATCAATGACCGACTTCCGTCCTCCGTCGTTCGTCGTTCGTCATTTGAGTTTTCCCACGGTGCATCCTATTACCTGGGCGACCATGATGGATCGAGCCACTGGCTGCTTGCTTCCTACCATCCCAGCCGCCAGAACACCCAGACAAGGCGTTTGACGACCGGGATGTTCGATCAGGTATGGTTGAAAGCAAGGGAATTACTCGATGAGTGAAAGCACATACATACCCGGCCCGGTTGCGTTGTTGGGTTCCGGCGAAACTTCCCTGGCGGGCGGGCGCATCCTGGAATCCCTGGCAAGGGAATTGCCCAAGCCCCTGCGGATCGCCATCTTGGAAACACCGGCCGGGTTCGAGCTCAACTCTGCCCAAGTTGCTGGCAGGGTGGCGGAATTCTTCCGAACGCGCCTGCAAAACCATAACCCCGTTGTGGATATCATCCCCGCACGCAAGCGTGGTACAGATTTCAGCCCGGATGATGCCGGTATCCTCGCCCCGCTCGCGCAGGCCAATCTCATCTTCATGGGGCCGGGCAGCCCGACTTACGCCGTACGTCAATTGCGCGGAAGCCTGGCTTGGGACTTGGTGCGGTT
>JBFYSM010000404.1:0-8522 GCA_041301605.1 Chloroflexota bacterium
GCAGGCATACTTGATCGCTTTGCCCGTTTCAAGTCGGGTGAGAAGATCGAAGTATTGCTGGAAGAAGCCGCGAAAGCTCGCGAAGGGCGTGTCACCAGTCCGAAAACCAGCAGATAACATCCAATGAAAGAGTTGACGGAATACATCGCTAAATCACTCGTCGAGCATCCGGAGGATGTTATTGTCCAGGAGCACCGTCGTGGCAGCTATGTAACACTGGAATTGCACGTCGCGAAGGATGATATGGGGCGTATCATTGGCCGCAACGGGCGAATTGCAAATGCAATCCGCTCTTTGTTGCGGGTCGCAGCCGAGCGGGATGGCTTGCAGGTTATTCTGGAAGTTGTTGAACCATAATTCCCGATGACAAGCGGTAAGAAAAGCGTGGCAGGCTTGCCAGCTGCTAGCAAGCCTGCCTTTTTGGCAGTTGGGCGTATCCGCCGTCCTCATGGTGTGCAAGGCGAAGTGTTGATGGAAATCCACACTGATTTCCCGGAGCGCTTGGTACCAAAAGGAATAGTTTACGCTGGCCGGGAATATAAAGAACTCAGGCTGGATAGTGTTCGCGGCCATAAGGACGGTCTCTTGTTGGGGTTCGAAGGGATTGGCACTCCTGAAGAGGCCGGCTTATTCCGTAACCAGATTGTCTATGTTGAGTCAAAAGAGCTTCCTGAATTACCTGAAGGTGAATATTATCACCATCAACTGGTTGGCATGCAAGTAGTGGACGAGAATGAATGTGATCTGGGCACCTTGATCGAAATATTGCAGACGGGTGCGAACGATGTATATGTTGTGAGGGCTGGAGGGGAAAACGAGTTGTTGCTCCCTGCTATTCAGGATGTAATCCTGAAAGTGGATTTACTCAACAGAATTATACAGGTACATTTATTGCCTGGCCTTGTTAATGAAAAGTAGAAGAGTTGTGCATCGTTGATAGATGGATAAGCGATATTGGATCGGCTTTAATTTGATCAAGGGGATTGGGGCTGTGCGGCTTCGAGCTCTCCAAGCCCATTTTGGCGATCTGGCAATTGCCTGGCAGGCACCCGCAGATGCCCTGATGGCCGCTGGACTCAGCGCAAAGATTGTGGAGCGCATCATGGCAATACGAGCCACAGTCGATCTGGATTCGTTGGTAGAACGGTTGAACGAACAGAATATCAAGGTTCTAACCTGGGATGATCCTGCTTATCCTTTACGGCTGAAAGAGATCGACCAACCTCCGCCAATTCTTTACGCGCGCGGCGAATTAACGGAGGATGATTCGTGGGCAGTTGGCATTGTTGGAACCAGGCGAGTCACTGCCTATGGGCGCCAGGTGACGGAAGAGTTGGGAACTTTCCTGGCGCAAAATGGTGTCACCGTTGTGAGCGGCCTGGCGCGCGGTGTGGACGCGATTGCCCACCAGGCCGCGCTCAGAGCAGGGGGACGGACTCTGGCTGTCATGGGCTGTGGTGTGGACCGGATATATCCCCCCGAGAATCGTCAGTTGGCCGAAAGAATCATGCAATCGGGCGCACTGGTCAGCGATTATGCTCCGGGCACCCCACCGGAAAGCTCGAATTTCCCACCGCGCAACCGCATCATATCTGGTTTGTCGATGGCGGTGGTGGTGGTCGAAGCCGGCGAAACCTCCGGGGCGTTGATCACGGCCCAGTTTGCAGTCGACCAGGGACGGGAGGTATTTGCCGTGCCAGGGAATATCCTCGCACCCCAGAGCAGGGGAACGAACCGTCTCATCCAGCAAGGCGCACGACCGTTGTTGGCTGCGCAGGATATTCTCGATGCCTTGAATCTGACACGCGTTACCGAGCAACGTGCTGTCCGGAAAGTATTACCTTCCGATTCGGTGGAGACGCAGTTGATGGGTGTGCTGAGCCATGTACCCATCCATGTGGATGAAATCCGAAACCAGACCGGCTTATCCATGGACCGGGTTTCTGCCACCCTGGTGATGATGGAATTGAAAGGTTTGGTTCGCCAGGTAGGTGGAATGAATTACGTGTCCGTACGAGAAGAACAAGCCGATTACATAAGTGAGTGAACCATGAACCATGCATATGCTGTGATTATGGCTGGCGGGAGCGGGACCCGGCTTTGGCCTGTATCCCGAAGGAGCCACCCCAAACATACCTTGCCTTTGCTGGGCAAGGATACGCTCTTCCAATCCACGGTTGCGCGCCTTGACGGCTTGCTTCCCCGTGGGCATATCCTGGTTGTGACGACTGCTTCGCAGGCAGGTGAACTGCGCCAGCAGGTTCCGGATATTCCCGAGGCTAACTTCCTGCTCGAGCCGGAGCCGCGCGGGACCGCGTCGGTGGTAGGCTTTGCGGCTTCGATACTGCAAAAACGCGATCCACAAGCTGTGATGTGCATCCTGCCGTCGGATCATTACATCCGTAACCAGGACCTATTCCATTTGATATTGAATGTGGCCAAGGATGTCGCCCAGAAGGGTTATCTTGTTACCCTTGGCATTACGCCAACTTATCCTGCCACGGGTTATGGCTATATCCAGCGCGGCGAGTTGCTCCCGCAGCAGTTCCCGTATCCGGTTTATCGGGTGTTGAAGTTCAAAGAGAAGCCGGAGGAGGCACAAGCCCGGGAGATGATCCTGCGCGGCGACCATTCCTGGAATTCAGGGATGTTCATCTGGCAGGTCGATTCCATTTTGAACGAAATTCAGAAGCAAATGCCCGGTCTCAAAGAAGGCCTGGATTCGATCTCTGCGGCCTGGGAAACCCCCCATCGAAACGAAATACTTCAAGCGATCTGGCCCCGGTTGCACACGGAAACCATCGATTACGGGATCATGGAAAATGCCGGGAACGTTGCCGTTCTGCCGGCCAGCGGGCTGGGGTGGAGTGATGTTGGTTCGTGGGATTCGCTCTTCGATGTCTTTTATCCGGACGAAGAGGGAAATATCGTATTTGGCGGAGACCTGCTGCCGTTGGAAACACACAACTCGTTGGTGTATGGAAGTGATGACCATAAGCTCATTGTGACAGTAGGCGTGGATGACCTGGTGATCGTCAATACGAAGGATGTATTGCTTGTCTGCCACCGGGCGCATACCCAACAAGTTCGCCAGGTTGTGGCCATGCTGAAAGATTCAGAGAATAACCGATACCTCTAGGAGGCAATCATGGAAGCCTATTGTATGAAATGCAGAGCCAAGCGTGAAGTCCAGGATCCCAAGCCGGATTTCAATAAGAATGGTACACCCGTCACAATTGGAACTTGTGGCGTGTGCGGCACCAAACTTTTTCGGATCGGGAAAACCCCCGCGCACGAAGGGATGACGCCGCCCGAACGAGGTTCCCACCGCAGCGGCAAGCTGGTTATCGTTGAATCCCCGGCTAAAGCGCGGACGGTGGGGCGCTTCCTCGGTAAAGGCTATACGGTCAAAGCTTCCGTTGGTCATGTGCGTGACCTGCTCCGTTCGCAATTGTCCGTGGATGTTGAGAATGACTTCAAGCCAAAGTACCGCGTGCCGAACGAAAAGAAGGAAGTTGTGAAAGAGCTGAAACAGCTTGCCAAGGATGCAGCCGAAATCTACCTGGCCACCGACCCCGATCGGGAAGGCGAAGCCATTGCCTGGCATTTGATGGAGGCGGCTGCCATCGAAAAGAAATTGGCTCAAAGGGTGGTTTTTCATGAGATCACGCAGGGTGCCATATCTGATGCATTTGCCCACCCTCGTGAACTCAATATGGATTTGATTAATGCACAACAGGCGCGGCGGATCCTAGACCGGCTGGTCGGTTACAGCATCAGCCCCATCTTATGGGAAAAGGTTCGCAGCCGGCTTTCAGCGGGGCGTGTCCAATCGGTAGCCTTGCGCTTGATCGTTGAGCGTGAACGAGAAATCGATGCCTTTGTACCGGTGGAATATTGGAGCATCGCGGGTGAATTCCGCCCGGAAACGGAAAAGAAGGCCACCTTCATTGCCAAGCTGGCGCGGATCGACGAAACAGAACCTGAACTCTCACGCGAAGAAGTGGTCAAGCCGTTGCTGGTGGATATGGAGAAGACGGATTACAGCATCAGCAAGATCAAGCGCGGAGAACGCAGGCGCAAACCATCGGCTCCGTTCATCACAAGCACCTTGCAGCAGGAAGCTTCTCGTAAACTGGGTTTTACAGCCAAGCGGACGATGGGTCTTGCACAGGGCCTTTACGAGGGCCAGGATGTGGGTGAAGGGGGCAGTACTGGATTGATCACTTACATGCGCACAGACTCCACGAATATTGCGGTCGTGGCACGTGATGAGGCACGCCAGTATATTGCCCAACGCTACGGCCAAGATTTCTTACCCAAACAACCCCCCGAATATAAGACGCGCGTTGCTGGCGCTCAGGAGGCTCATGAGGCTATTCGTCCAACATCCGTGAATCGAGATCCTGATAAGGTAAAGCCATATCTTGAGCCGGCGATGTTCAAACTGTACCAGCTCATCTGGCAGCGATTTGTTGCTTCTCAGATGGAGGCTGCTGTTTACGATACGCTTTCGGTTGAGGTAACCGGCAAGGGGGTTGCGCATGAGTACATGTTCCGGGCATCAGGCTCAGCGGTCAAATTCCCCGGTTTCCTGATTGTTTACGAAGAAGCCAAGGATGATGATGTCAGGACAGATGCGGGTGAGGATGAAGAGAACATCCGTATCCCTGCTTCGATCGAGGAAGGACAAAAGCAGGAGCTGGTACGGTTGATCCCTGAACAACACTTTACCCAACCGCCGCCGCGTTACGGCGAAGCCAGCCTGGTGCGGACGCTCGAAGAGAACGGGATCGGGCGCCCATCCACGTATGCGCCTACCATTTCGACCATCCAGGCACGCGGATATGTGGTCCGGGTTGATAAACGCCTGGAGCCGACCGAAACAGGCATTCTGGTAAATGATTTGATCGTGCAATACTTCCCTGAAATCGTTGATTTGGGTTTCACTGCAAGTATGGAAGAGGACTTGGACGAGATCGCGGCCGGAAAGGCCAAGTGGGTCAAAGTGATGGGTGAATTTTATGCGCCATTTGCCGAAAAAGTAAAAATTGCCCAAGCCGAAATGCCCGTTACCAACAAGGGACCGGAACCCATTGGCCGCGCCTGCCCGGATTGCGGCAAGGAACTGGTTATTCGTTACGGCCGTTATGGCAAGTTCATCTCCTGCTCGGGTTTCCCGGAATGCAGACACACGGAGGCCTGGCTGGAGAAAATCGGCGTAACCTGCCCGAAAGATGGTGGGGATATTGTCGAACGGAAAACGCGCAAGGGACGCATATTCTTTGGTTGTGCCAATTATCCAGCCTGTGAATTCACTACCTGGAAGCGACCGATACTGAATCCGTGCCCGAATTGTCAAGGGATGCTGGTGATCGCCAACAAACGCGAAGTTCAGTGCCTGGATTGCGAGGAGATGTTCCTGTTGGAGAATTTCGCGACCGAAAGTGAATAAACGATTCGTAATGCGTGTATAATCAAGGTGTATCGTTCTTCGTTCAAACAGGAGCGTGAAATGGATGCCATTCGTGATATGTTGAAAAAGCCGTTGATAGTTGCATTGCTTTCTGCCCTGGTGGGCCTTATCGTAGGTTTGGTTTGGGCCTGGGGGATTATGCCGGTTCAATGGACGGATGTGCCGCCAGAGAGACTGGGGGATGCTTACCAGGAAGATTACCTGCGGATGGTCATTGACTCTTATGGAGTCAACCAGAATGATAAGCTGGCTCTCTTGCGATGGAAGGCGCTCGGGGCGGATGCGCCCACCCTGCTTGCGAAGGTTGCATCGAATGCCGGCTCCCAGGATGTCAGCGCGATTGTTGCTTTCAGTCAGCTTATCAAAGAGCCGACAGGCGACGCAACAACCGAAACGCCAGCGCAATCGACCCCAACCGCCACCGCGACCGGCCCCGTGATTGGTTTATCGATCCTGACTGTTGCGGCGATCATAATTGGCATCCTTGCTGTTGGCGGAGTGATTTATTTCCTGTTCCGTTTGCTGCGTCCCATGACCAAGCGGTCAGGGGAAGCCAGCGCGGCACGCAGGGCGAGCGATTTCAATAAGCAAGCCGAGTTGACTGATTACAGTGACATGGGGGATGATCAACCCGTTTCCCAGTTCATCATGACGTATATGTTCGGCGACGAGCATTTCGACGAGTCGAAGAGCATCGAGTTGCCCAATGGGGAATTCCTGGGTGAGTGTGGTGTTGGGATCGCCAAAACCATCGGTGTTGGCGAACTCGAATCTCCGCCCAGGGTGGCGGCCTTCGAAGTTTGGGTATTCGATCATGTGATGAATAAAACAGCTACCAAGATCCTGGTAAGCAATTACGCGTACGATAACACAGGTTTCCTTGGAGACCTGAGCGCTAAAGAATTGGTGCTGGCTCAGCCGGAGGGGAGATTCGTGCTCGAAACAGAAGCGCTGCGAATGTATGTCCAGATCGCGTACATGGAGTATGGGCAAGGACCATTGCCCGATGAAAGTTATTTTGAACACCTGTCGCTGGAAATCGCTGTCTGGCCAAAGGTGCTGCCCCCACAATAGGATTAACAAAGAAACCCGTTTCCATTCCGGAAACGGGTTTTTCGTCTTGTTATTCGATCTTGATGATTCTTAGATAAATTTTACCGTTCGGGGTTTCTGCCTCGGCAGTTTCTCCCACCCGGTGATCCAGAAGCGCCTGGCCGATGGGGGATTCATTGGAGATTTTCCCGGTTCGCGAGTCGGCTTCTTTTGCCCCCACAATATAAAATATTTCGGGTGGAAAATCTTCTTCTTGAACCGTTACTTTGCTGCCAATTGAAACGATATCGTTTGATGCTTCTCCTTTTTCGACGATGATCGCATTGCTCAGTGTATATTCCAGTTCCTGGATGCGCCCTTCCAGGAAACCCTGATCCTCCTTGGCTTTATGGTAATCTGCATTTTCAGAGAGGTCGCCCATCTGGATGGCAGATCGAAGGCGTTTGGCGATTTCGTCGCGTTTCGGACCCCGCAACTCTTCCAGTTCAGCCTTGAGCCGGGCGGCTCCTTCGGCAGTTAAATATATGTTTTCATTATTCATTTTGAATCACCTATCAGGGTTTTTCCATTGCGCCGAACAACTTGGTGTGTTCTTCGATTGCATAGCGGTCGGTCATGCCGGCAATATAATCGCAAATCGTGCGTTCCAGGCCGCGTGTATCGATCCATGCCTGAACATGGTCGGGGAGGATGGCTGGCTCGTTGCGATAGGCATCGAACAGATCCGTGATGATCCGTTCTGCCTTGACTTGCATCCGAACGACGCGGTAATGGCGATACAGTTTACTGAACAGGAAATCCTTCAACTCCCGGTTACGACGCTGCATATCTTCGCTGTAGCCGATCACGTTGAGGGTCAAGCCCTGCACATCCAACGGCGACTTCGCGCCGCTTTCTTTGAGCCGGTTATCCGTGGCCTGGATGATATCCGTTACCAGCAAGCCAACCAGGTGACGGATCATGCGGTGGCGTTCCATCTCTTGCAGCGCAGGCCCGCGCCAGTTGAATATACCCACCAGGGTTTCCCATAGGGCAATGCCATCCAGCATGTGGGGTGAAATCATGCCAGAACGCAAGCCGTCATCCAGGTCGTGCGTCGTGTAAGCCAGTTCATCGGCAACATTGGCGATCTGGGTTTCGAGGTTGCCGCGCAGTTTTGGGTTGAAATCACGCGCATCCGAAACATCATACTCGGATTCATGCTTCACGATCCCCTCGCGCACCTCCCAGGTCAGGTTCAGGCCGGGGAATTCCGGGTAACGCTGCTCCAATTCGGTGACGATCCGCAGGGATTGTTTGTTGTGGTCGAAGCCGCCGAACTCCAGCATCAGGCGGGACAAAGCAGTTTCACCCGCATGGCCGAAGGGGGAGTGCCCAAGGTCATGAACCAGGCAGATGGCTTCCACCAGGTCTTCGTTGGCGCCCAGGGCGCGGGCGATGGTGCGGCCGATCTGGGCCACCTCAAGGGTATGGGTCAGGCGGGTGCGGAAGTAGTCGCCTTCATAGTTTATGAAAACCTGGGTCTTGTATTCCAGCCGGCGAAAGGCAGTGGTATGCAGGATGCGATCACGGTCGCGCTGGAAGGCCGTGCGGTAATCGGGTTCATTGTCCAGATAGGCGCGGCCCTTCGAATCCTTGCTGCGCATGCCGTATGGCGCCAGGCTCTTATCTTCGATTTCTTCGAGTTCTTGACGAGTGTAAAACATAACTTGCTCTTTCCTGGGTAGGGGGATGAGTCTACCTTACCCTCCCATGCCTGTCAAATGTGGATGCGTGTGCCCAGGATGCCGCCCAACAGGGCTTTCTGGATGTTCCCCGGTCCATCGCCCGAAAAGATGAGCACATCAAGATTGGGTAAATCTTGTACCAGTTCCAACATTTGTCGAACCTTGCTGTCCATACCGCCGGTCACATCTGTCCCTGCGGAGCCTCCCAGGCTGTGGGCCTGCTCGCTGATATTCCCGGGCGTTATCTCGGCGACGAGATGCTTGCA
>JBFYSM010000411.1:0-4042 GCA_041301605.1 Chloroflexota bacterium
AAGCACGGCGGCAAGACCATCTTCCTGGCCCGTTTCGTGCCCATCATCCGCACCTTCGCGCCGTTCGTTGCCGGGGTAAGTCGTATGTCCTACGGTTACTTCATCAAATGGAACCTGATCGGCGGCATCAGTTGGGTGACCATCTTTCTGTTTGCCGGGTATTTCTTCGGCAATATCCCGTTTGTGCAGGAACACTTCGAATTTGTCGTCGTTGCCATCATCCTCATCTCGCTCATACCAGTATTCGTGGAGGCCATCAAGGCCCGGCGGGAGGGGAAGAAAAGCATGCCGGCAGTGAGCGAGTAAGAAAAGATCCTGACTTGAAGTTGAGAAGCCTTCCGACTTGGAAGGCTTCTTTATTTACCAGGAAGGTGGATTACCTTAAAAATCTACCAATAGAGTTGTATATACCTTGCAATTTTGTAAGGTCTGGCATAAAATGATTGTAGTACATAGGTTCATTTTTCCCATCGTTTTTCCACAAAGGAGGCAGGCTAAACAGATTTTGGAAGGTGATCTTTCAGGGTTGTTGTTTCTTCACTCACACCAATTCAAAAGGAGAATGGCATGAAAAGATATTTGTTCAAAGTGTTTTCGGCTTTTGCTGTACTGGCGCTGATGCTGGCTGCCTTGCCTATGCAGAGCGCACAGGCGCTTGGAGGAGGTTCTGGCTCGATCAGCCTAACTACCCTGGGAAGCGCATATACCCAAAATTTTGATATCCTCGCTAACACAGGGACAACAAACAATCTCACCGTCAATGGCTGGTACTTGGATGAAACGGGGTCCAGCACAAGGAACAACGGACAATATGCCGCAGGTGGTGGTTCGGATAACACCGGTGATACCTACAGTTTTGGCGCACTCTATGACACAGAACGCGCATTCGGCGGATTGTTGAGCAGTACATTGAATCCTACAATCGGTGCTCAGTTCACGAACAACACCGGCGCCACCATCACATCGCTTGATATTTCCTATATCGGCGAGATGTGGCGTGCGGGTGTGGCGAACCGCGGCGCGGCTGACCGCCTCGATTTTCAACTCAGCACTACTGCAACCAGCCTGACAACTGGCTCTTGGGTTGACTATAACAGTCTCGATTACAACAGCTCGAATATCAATACAACTTTGGGCGCAGTAAGGGGTAATGCGCCGGGTAACCAGACAGCGATTAGTTTTTCGATCACAGATTTGAGCATCCCTAATGGAGCCTCCTTTTGGATCCGCTGGCTGGATTTCAATATTTCAAACTCCGATGATGGCTTGGCTGTGGATGATTTTTCGCTGACCGCACAGGGAATTGTGGCCATTTCCGATCCCAAGATCAACGAATTCTCGGCCAGCACTACGGGCACAGATGTCGAGTACGTTGAAATTTTCGGCACACCCAATACAGATTATTCCGCTTATAACGCACTTGAAATCGAAGGCGATGGTGCGGATGCTGGTAAAGTTGATGAAGTACTCAGCCTCGGCACCACAGATGCCAACGGCTTCTACTTAGCCAACCTTCCCGCCAACGCACTTGAAAATGGAACTCTGAGCCTGCTGCTGGTCAAGAACTTCACCGGCGCGCTGAACAACGATCTTGATACAAACAACGATGGCATCTTTGATGTTACACCTTGGGATGCGCTCGTAGACTCCGTTGCAGTAAATGATGGCGGTGCTGGCGATGTAACCTATGGCGTCCCTACTTTAGGTGTTGCTTATGATGGTCTGCCCTATGCTCCCGGCGGCGCATCTCGCATCCCGGATGGATTCGATACCGATGCCGCCACCGATTGGGTTCGCAACGATTTTGATCTAGCCGGCATTCCCGGATATGCCGGCACGCCCATCGTAGGTGAAGCATACAACACCCCCGGCGCAACGAATGAGATTTATGTGCCACCTCCCGAAGCATGCGGCGACCCGTTCACACCGATCTACAACGTTCAAGGCAACGGATTAGCCAGCCCCTTGGTCAGCACTGAAGTTGCCATCCAAGGTGTGGTGGTCGGCGATTTCCAGAATAACGCTTCTCCCGATAACGGCAACCTGAACGGTTTCCACGTGCAAGATCCGCTTGGCGACAGTGACGCAACCACCTCGGACGGCATTTTCGTCTACGCTCCGGGCGGGATGGATGTGAGTGCCGGCGATGAGGTGCGCGTGCGTGGTTCCGTCTCCGAATACAATGGGATGACCGAGATCACCGCCTCGCAGATCTGGGTATGCTCCAGCGGCAATAGTGTTGCGCCAACCGAAATTTCGCTACCCGTTATCAGCCTGGATGACTTCGAAGCCTTCGAGGGGATGCTGGTCACCTTCCCACAGGCGCTCTATATCTCCGAGTACTTCAACTTCGACCGCTATGGCGAGATGGTGTTGACATCAGAGCGGCATATGACGCCCACGGCTGAATTCGAACCCGGAGCACCTTCGATCCAGGCCGCGCAGGAATTCCTGTTGGATAAGATCACGCTCGATGATGGGCGGACAAATCAAAACCCTGACCCTGCCATCCATCCGAATGGTGGCATCTTCGACTTGACCAACCTGTTCCGCGGCGGTGATACCGTTACAAACGTAACCGGTTTGATGGATTATTCCTTCGGACTCTACCGCATCCAGCCCATCCAGGGTGCCGATTACACCCCGGCCAACCCTCGCACAGCCCAGCCAGAGGATGTCGGTGGCAACCTGAAGGTGGCTTCCTTCAACGTGCTCAACTATTTCACCACACTCAACAGCCGCGGCGCCAATACCCCCGAAGAATTCGAGCGCCAGCGTAACAAGATCATCGCTGCCCTATCCATCATCGATGCCGATGTGGTTGGGCTGATGGAGATCGAGAACAACACAGATGCCATCACAGACCTTGTAGCAGGGCTCAATGACGCCAATGGCGCAGGCACCTATGCCTACGTGGACACAGGCGTGATTGGCACGGATGAGATCAAGGTGGCGTTCATCTACAAACCCGCTTCGGTAACCTTGATCGGCGATTACGCCATCCTCGACTCCTCGGTCGATCCGCGTTTCATCGACACGCGCAACCGCCCGGCGCTCGCCCAGACCTTTGTGGATAGCGAAACCGGCGGCATATTCACCGTTGTTGTCAATCACCTCAAATCCAAAGGCTCCGAATGCGAGGGCGACCCCGACTTGGGAGATGGCGCGGGCAACTGCAACATCACGCGCACACTTGCCGCCCAGGCACTGGTCGACTGGCTGTCGACCGATCCAACAGGCAGCGGGGATGATGATTTCCTGATCATCGGCGATTTGAACTCCTATGACAAGGAAGATCCGATCGACGCCATCAAGGCTGGTCCGGATGATATCCTCGGCACGGATGATGATTACACCGATATGGTCTTCCAGTTCCAGGGCGAATATGCCTACTCATATGTTTTCGATGGACAATTGGGATACCTGGATCACGCCCTGGCAAGTGCTGGGTTGGTGGGTGATATTACCGGCGTGACCGACTGGCACATCAACGCCGACGAGCCTGACCTGATCGACTACGACATGACCTTCAAAGCGGATGCCCAGGACGCGCTCTACGCTCAGGATCCCTACCGCTCATCTGATCACGACCCGGTCATCATCGGGCTGAATGTTTGCGATGAGATCGCGCCGGCATTCGAAGATGTTACGGTATCACCCGATACCCTCTGGCCTGCCAATCACAAGTATGTCAATGTGAATGCCACGGTCACTGTTAGTGACAACTTCGATCCAAGCCCGGTGGTTGAGCTTGTATCCATCACATCCAGTGAACCCGATAATGGTCTGGGCGATGGCGATTTCCCGAATGACATCGTGATCGTGGACGATTTCAACTTCAAGCTGCGGGCCGAGAGATCAGGAACAAATGGTGAGGGCCGCACATATACGATCACCTATCGCGTTACAGATGCCTGCGGCAACTTTGCAGAACAATCGGTAACGGTCTTCGTACCCTTTAGCCAGAAGAAGAAGTAAGTTTGTTGCTGTCCAATCAAATCGAGAGACCCGTCGGGTGACGGGTCTCCTCTTTCATCGGCAT
>JBFYSM010000416.1:0-6675 GCA_041301605.1 Chloroflexota bacterium
TGGTGCTGCCGGTGATGATGGAGCAGGGCGGTGGACAGATCGTCAACGTTTGCAGCCTTTCGGCAAAATTCTATATCCCCGGTGTGAGCGTGTATTCGGCCACCAAGGCGGGCATCCTGGCGTTTTCGGATACGCTGCGGCGCGAGGTGCGGCGGCAGGGCATTTTCGTTTCCAACATCCTGGCCGGGCCGACCCAGACCGGGATGATTGCCAGTGCCGTCGAGGAAGTCTTCCGCCTGAACGGCAACCATCACTCGGAGTGGCTCAAGCGGCTGGTGCGGGTGATGGATGAGCCGGAGAATGTCGCCCGGGCGATCCTGATGGCGGTGCTGTACCGCCGCCGCCAGGTGGTTACCGGGGGTTTGTATGTGCATTTATTATCCGGCCTGGAGATCATGACCCCGCGCCTGCTCGACCGGACTCTATCCTGGATCGATATGGATAAGATCGATGCCGTGACGGGCCAGTTGGGAAAGAAATAGTGTTCTTATGGTAAGATGACCCCATGCAAACCAGGACCATCTCCACTTACCATCCTAAAGCAATCCCAGATGCCCTAGAGATCCTCAAAGCGGGTGGATTGGTCGCCTTCCCGACCGATACCGTTTACGGATTGGGCGCGCTGGCGTTCGATGGAAAAGCTGTCGAGCAGATCTATATTGCCAAGGAACGCCCGGATGAGAAATCCCTCCCGATCCTTTTGGCTGATCCGGATGATTTGCCCAAAGTAGCTGTCGATGTGAGCTCCATCGCGGTAAAACTGGCTGCCCGCTTCTGGCCCGGACCGATGACACTGGTTGTACCGAAACATCCCGATCTCCCTGATGTAGTCTCTTCCACCCCGACCGTCGGCGTGCGCGTCCCGGACCATACGGTTGCCCGCATGCTGCTGCATTACGCTGGGCCGATGGCAGTGACTTCGGCCAACATCTCCGGCCAGCCCAGCCCGGTCACCGCGCATGAGGTTTTGGAACAACTGGATGGACGCATCGCTCTCATCCTGGATGGCGGACAGACGCCGGGCGGGATCCCGTCCACGGTGGTCAATTGCCTGGGCGAGGAACCTGTCATCGTGCGCCAGGGGCCGATCAGCATGGAGCACATCCTCAAAATGCTCGGTTAGATTCTCTCATCCAATCCTTATCTGAAACTAAAGGTGTTCTCATGTGATTCTGTATAATAGGAATTGCATTCTCCTTAAACTACAAACCCCGGCGAGACAAGGGCCTGTCTCGGACGGGGTTTGTGTTTTTAATGACTTACTGGCCCGCACAGGCGGGCTGGCTGAGCAGCCAGTCGATGGCTTGTTGTGGAACGCTGCGATCTCGGTATTCCGGAGCCTTATCCTCGAGAATATACACATCTGGTTCCACTTTTTCGTTGTAAACATGTCCGGTGTGGTCGGTAAAATAGGCCACCGAAACGCCCAGCATGGCGCCATCAGAAAGAATGTAACCATGCGGGGCGGTTGTCCGCCCCCATGTTTCCTGGCCGAAACTGCGCGTGTTCGGCCAGTCCCGGAAGGCGATCGCCACGATCTCGCCTGCGCTGGTGGTAAGTTCGCTCGCCAGCACTGCAATGGGCTTTCCTGGCTGGATGAGCTGGTAAGGATCGGAGAGTTCCACTTGCTGTATCTCGCCCATGTACATCTTCCCGTCTTCGTAACGCCATTCGAGAAGGTTACCATTGGCGTAGGTGTGATACCCATACACCCCATCCCCCAGCAGCGGGGCGAGACCTGCCAGCATGGCAAAGCCATTGCCGCCATCGTTATGGCGCACGTCAACGACCCAGCCGCAGGCCCCCTGTGCATCCAGGCTTTGGATCGCAGCCTGGATTTGACTGGCAAACTGTCGGACGGCTTCATCGTTCCCGCTGGCGAAAGCCGGCACGACAATATGTCCCAGCCGGTCTTGCAGGAGTTCCTGCTGGATGGCAGGGATGGGTTCGGTCGGCGCTTCGAAATAAGCATCAGCCTCCACAGGGGGCATCAGGTATCCATGCCGGTCTCCTATAGCTCCCAGAACCATGTCGATAACCGGGTAGAGGTCCGCCGTGGACTGCGCCCCGGCGGCGGACTCGTAAGCCCAGGCGCGCAGTTCCGCCCAGTCCGCGGCGGTGCTGTAGAGCGAGTTTTCCTGGATCAGTTCCAGGGCGGTATCCAGGTAGGTTTGGAGTTCAGGGGAGATGGATGGAGTGGAGGTAGGGGATGGGGCTGTGGTTGGCGTCGATGCGGGCGTTGGGGCTGCGGTGGGAGGAACGCAGGCAGCCAGCAGTGAAACCATAAGGAGCATCAGGATGATTTGTCTCATGGGAATATTATAGAAAAGTTTTCCCCTCCTGGCATGCTTCCCAGGAGGGGTTTTTGCATCAATGTTATGGCTCAGATCTTGTCTATGAGCGCCTGTTGGCTGCGTATTGCTTGAAAGGCCAATTAGAAAAAGCCGCCCATGAAAGCAAGGCGGCTCTGTTCTTAGAATTTTTTCTTTCCAGGGCTGGCATACTTCTGGCGCAGCCCCCGATTCGGCGCCGGACGCCGGTTTGGATGGTTGGCCGGGCGGGGCGGAACCTGGGCCGGTTTCGGCGGTCTGGGAGCAGGTTTCGCCTGCGGCACGTAATTCTCCGGGGCGGGGGCATCGTAATCGAAGTCATCCAGGGTCTGGCGCGGCAGGGGCTTGCCCATGATCTTCTCCAGGGCACGGATCATATCCCTGTCTTCGGGAGTGGCCAGGGTGAAGGCGTCGCCGGTGCGCTCGGCGCGCCCGGTGCGCCCGATGCGGTGGATGTAATCATCGGCGGTGGCGGGCATATCGAAGTTGATAACGTGCGAGATATTCTCCACATCCAGGCCTCGGGCGGCGATATCGGTGGCAACCATGACCTGGTAATGGCCGCTCCGGAAGCCGTTCAGTGCGGATTGGCGCTGGCCTTGCGAGCGGTCGCTGTGCAGGCTGGTGGCGCGGAACCCGGCCCGGTGGATCTGGCGGGACAATTTCTCGGCCCGGTGCCGGGTGCGGGTGAAGACCAGCACGGACTCGGTATCGGTCTTCTTGAGCAGTTCCAGCAGCAGGGCGGTTTTCAGGTGCCTTTCCACGGGGTAGAGGGCATGCGTAACGGTGTGCGCCGGGCGGCTGATGCCGATGGCGATCCGCTGCGGATCGATCAGCGTGCGGGAGGCGAGTTCTTCGATCTCTGCCGGGAAGGTGGCCGAAAAGAGCATGGTCTGGCGCCGGGATGGGATGTGCTTGAGGATGCGCTTTACATCCGGCAGGAAGCCCATGTCGAGCATGCGGTCGGCTTCATCCAGGATGAGCACTTCGATGCCATCCAGGCGGGCGTTGCCCTGGCTGATGTGGTCGAGCAGGCGACCCGGGCAGGCGACCAGGATCTCGATCCCGCTGCGCAAGGCTTTCACCTGCGGGGCGGCGCCCACGCCGCCGTAGATGGTGGCACTGCGGATGCCGGTGCCGGTCCCCAGGTCGTTTATGGCTTCGTGGATCTGTTCGGCAAGCTCACGGGTGGGGGTGACGATCAGCGCCCGGGTGCGGTTGCGCGGACCGGATAACAGTCTATGCAGGATCGGCAGCACGAAGGCGGCGGTCTTGCCGGTGCCGGTCTGGGCGGTGCCGATGATATCCTCCCCGGCCAGGGCGGCCGGGATGGTCTTGACTTGGATGGGGGTCGGCATTGTATAGCCGAGATGGTTGATCCCTGCCAACAGGCGAGGATCCAGGTTGAACTGGTTGAAACTCACAAATATCCTTTTCTTCAGAAGTGCGGGGTGTTGGGGGGGATCGAGCGGGGCTCAGAACTTGCAACAGCAACGACTGCTGAACGGTTTTAGTATAGGAGCATGAGAATAACCCACTATGGTTGTACTGTCAAGGTGGGGAAAATGCGATTTTTGGGCCATTCTCGAAGCCGGAGAGCTTTTAACGCGAATGTCGCGAATTTTTCGAATGGCGCGAATGAACCTGAAAAATTCGCGCCATTTGCCCACACCTGCACTTGCGTGCTGGTGCAAGTGTTCGTGTTATTCGCGTTCCAAAACCGTCGGTTTGACGACTTGCTTTATGTCGCACACGCCGCAGTGGGAAGCGGGGCGGAAGTTGTTCACTCACTCCTCCATAATTCTTTTCAAATGTGAATTTAGCTGACCAACGCCTCCGGCCAGGGGAAGCCATCCGGGTCGGTTTGATAGAGTTTGACCAATTTCTCGTCATCGTGGCCGTAGATCTGATCCAGGAAGGGGAAATCCTGCGATCCGACGCGCAACCTGGCAATTGGCTGAACCGAAACAGGGCTGATCCAGTGCGGAAAGACAACTTCCATGCCCTGCGCCTGTTGGTGAGCTTCCTGCTCGAAGGTCTGGCGCGGCAGGATGTATACCATTCCTTCGCACCATGGATTTTGGACCCTTGCGAACTGGCTGATCGAGAAGAAATAGAACGGTTCACTCCATTGATCCGCAGCGATCCGGACTTGCAGACAGGAGTTGAACAGGCTGAGTCCCGGGAAGTTTTTTCGGTCGATGATGGCGAAATAGATGACCCAGATGCCGTTTGTGGTGGCATAGATGGCATCCTGTTTGCTGAAGGCTTTGATATCCCTGGCTTGCTGAGGCTCAACGGTATCAATTCCCAGGTTTTGAGAGCCGTGCAGTACGAGCTCTTTCGTTTCGCACAGCCAGGACAGGTATTGCCATTTGGGATAAGGGAGTTGGTAATCGATCAATCCGCCAACCGGGGTGGCCTGGAACAAGCGCTCAAATGCCTGCTGCCTTTCCGGCGTGGACTCGATCAGCGGCTGGGATAACAAGAGTTCATACGCTGGCATGGGTTCTCCTAGTATACGATAAAAGCATTATAGCCTGACCGCCCTGATCCACGAGGCTTCTGGAGAGGGGTTTTTGAAGGAGCCCTTACTTCCCCGGCAGGGACAGGGCAAATGCCAGCCCCCGTTCCAGCCATGCTTTCAGATCACTTTCTGTGGCGCAGCCTTCCGGCTCGACCACCACCCAGCCTTTCATCGGGCGGCCGGTCATGTCGAAGACCCGCACATGCGGATGGGACAGGGCTTCTGCGTATGCCTGCGCTCCCACCCGCACAATGAGATCATTCTTGACCACTCCGCAGGCTAAATTCCCATTCGCCAGGAACCCAATCCCGCCGAACATTTTCATTTCTTCCAGGTTGGGTTGTGGGCTAATTGCGATGTGGATACGGGCCGCGAGCAATTCATCGTAGGACATGGGTTATCATCTTATCATTTTATTGCAATTTTAATGTTAATCACTACTTGTCATCCATCATAACATCGTGGACAAGAGAAGCACCTTAACAACCGAGAGAACCATCAAGACATCGTAGACGGGGTCAAAATAAGGCGTTTGAATAAGCTTGTCAGTGCAGTTTGCCACCAGGGTAATCTGGCTTGCTTGGGATCGAACTGTGGCAGCAAGGGTATCACTGGCTCCTTGAGTGGAAATGGATGCTCTGCCAGGCAGCATCGTTTTTGTGCATCGGGTGCGGCATCGTAAATTCGTAAGGTTGCGCCGCCAGGCTTGAGGAACAGGGTAGCCCAAACACCTTGATCGGGCACGCCCAGTCCAGCGGACCAGACTTTGTTCAGGATGAGCACGTTGCGATTTTCATCGACTGCGCGTAAAAAGTGAACTTGCCCAGCGGTGATTGGCAAGGGATTGGGTGGGGAGAAACCGAGCGGTAGTTTTCGCACAGGAACAGCCCGGTGGATTTCTAGCGGAGAGCGCCCACCCAGAGCAGAGTGGTGATGGCTGTTGCGATAGTTCGGGAAAAAGAGCGCTGAGCGTTGATGCACCGCCGCAAGATTTTCCAGATGTTCCTTTTTCCAGACAAAATCCGAGTAATCCTGGTGAAAGCGTTCCACAAAGGCATTGCTCTGTGGGTGGTAATACGGCGAGAAGACTGGCTGGACACCCACATACAATGCCAGACGAACGACTTTGCCAATCACGCCTGGATGTTTGTAGCCACCGCTGAAACAGCTTTCATTATCCATCTGTAGATGGTCTGAAAGTCCCAACTCTCGCCAGGTGTGTAGAATGAAATCCAACGCATCCCTGGAACGCTTGTTGGCGCACTGTTTGCCAGCCGGATTGCGCGAGACGACATCGATACTGTTGAAACAGGCAATGCTCTCGCCGCCGGTCAGGTAGTGTGGGACGATATCCACCTGGATCAATTGATGCACTCCGCTTGGCTTCAGGTGTGGATACACCACTTCTTTTTCCGCCTGGGGCAGACGTGGCCTGGTCTTGCCAGCATGTCGCAAGATGCGCTCGATCGTACTGACGGCAGGCGGCGATTTGATCCCTTGGAGAAGCAGCCTACCATAAATGGCATCGGCACCCACGTAGCCCAGGCTATCTGGGGCTTCGGCTTCCGCCTCCAATTCGCAGCGGATACGCACAATCTCCTGACGTATCTCAGTGGCTGTCTGCCGGGCAATATGCTGCGGTGCGCGGGAGTGTGCTTGCAGTCCCGCCCATCCATCCTGTTCAAAGCGGTCTTTCCACTTGTATGCCCACCCACGAGATCTGCCCAACACCTGTGCCGCTTCTCGTGGCGTTTTACCACTGTTCAGCAAATGGATCAGTGCCTTCCTGTCTTCTAAATCGGCTTGTTCGCTCATAAT
>JBFYSM010000435.1:0-3112 GCA_041301605.1 Chloroflexota bacterium
CGAACATGGCGAAGTCCAGCCGTTGCGCCAGGGTTGCCAAGCGTTTGCCGGCTTCGTGATGCAAGAGAACGGGAATATCGGTGATTCCCAGGCGCTCGTGCCAGCCCTGGCCGGTGAAGTCAGCCGAGATGGCAATCCCCGCTTTCAGATCGTCAGTGTTGTGTAAGGAAATACCTGCATTCGTCACAGCCAATGGAATGGCTGAATAAAGGCGCTTGCCAGAATTGATGCCATCGAAATATCGTTCTGGATAGGCGTTCAAAAGATCGGCTTTTTTTCCTTTGGCAAGCACTTGATGAAATAGGGTATCCGTCTTCAGGAAACGGGTAACATCCTGGTTGGGTTTGGGCCCGTAGTGAGAACCGGTTTCCGCCGGGATGTTGTGCCCTGTTAGCAAGACAGCCTGCCCGGTGGCAGATTGCGGCAAGCCAGCCACGCCCAGGCTGGCATCCAATGCCAGGAGCGAAGTGCACTCCCCGTGGAAGGGTGCAGTCCCATCAACCATTTTGCGCCCTTCCAGTAAGGAGTGCAAATGTGGCATGCTGGCGCGGGCGAGCGGGTTGGTTGCTGGATCGTTTGGACCCAACCCCACGCCATCCAGGAAGAGGAATAGAACGCGCATGGTCAATCCAACTGCTTTTCCAATTCTTCGATTGAATTGGTCGGTTTCTTGCAGGCGAACTTCTCGCAAACGTATGCCGTCGTTTTCCTGTCTTTGAGAGGGCGTTCCTGGAGCAGGGCAGGGGCATCCTTTCCAGGTGGGAAATGGGAGGCTGCCAGCACCCGATTGGGCTGGTACCTGTTCCAAAGCACCTTGAGCATCCCCTGAAAAGTCACCTCCTGCGGATCGCCCACCACCGCCACCTGTTTCACTGGTCCCAGGGCAAAGTGCGCGGCTGACAGGTGGCGAGCGAAGGCGGTTGGGTAGCGAACGGCCATCTCTTTGACCTGTGCGAGGGCTTTCCAGGCCAGTTCTTGCCATTCATTGTTCTCGCTGAAAGCACCCAGTTTTAGCAACGCTTCGGCCGCCAGCGCATTCCCGGAGGGCGTTGCGTTATCCTGGAGATCTTTGGGGCGGGTGAGCAATGCTTCCGCGTCCTTTGGGGTATCGAAGAATCCGCCGGACGCATCCTGAAATTTCTCGATCATCCCTTCAGCCAGTTCGGATGCAGCCATGTACCAGCGGTTATTGAAATCCGCCTGGTAGAGATCGAGCAGACCGATGATCAACGCGGCGTAATCTTCCAGGAAAACTTCCCGGGTTGTGTGCCCATCCCGCCAGGAACGGCGCAGTTGGCCTTCCGGGCGCAGGGAGGTCGAGAGAAAATCTGCGTTGCGTGTAGCAATTTCAAGATAGTCTGAGCGATCGAAAGCAACAGCTGTATGGGAAAATGCGGAAAGCGCCAGCGCGTTCCAGGTGGTGAGTACCTTGTCATCCGTGCCAGGGCGGACGCGCCCCGTCCGTGCCTGGAGCAGGCGGCGGTGGCACTCGTCCAGTTTTTCGGTAACCTGCTCGCGGGTCAGCCCGAAGCGGGAAACCAGGATGGAATCATCGAGAGTTCGTTGCAAGATAGTTTTGCCTTCCCAGTTCCCTCTCGGTGTGATCCCGTAAGCCATCTCGAAGAATTCGCTATCCTTGCCCAGGCGTTCCCTGATCTCATCCAATCCCCACACGTAGAACTTCCCTTCCTCGCCTTCTGAGTCGGCATCCAGGGATGAGTAGAAGCCCCCTTCCGGGTGGGTCATCTCGCGTCGGATGAAACCGAGCGTTTCTTCAACAACCCGGCGAAAAGAAGGGTTGCCGGTCAACTGCCAGGCGTGCAGGTAAGCCAATGCCAATTGGGCGTTGTCATAGAGCATCTTTTCGAAATGGGGGACGAGCCAGTCCGCATCGGTGCTGTAGCGGTGGAAGCCGCCGCCGACCACATCGTACATTCCGCCGCGTGCCATGGCATGCAGGGTGTGGATGGCTGGTTTGAGGGAATCTTTATCGCCATCCAAATGGCGGCGTAGGAGGAACTCGATGGCCATCGGCTGCGGGAACTTTGGTGCCGCTCCCCAGCCGCCATGCATCCAATCGTATCCCTGGATGAGACTATTCCCTGCTATAAGCAGGTCATCCTGCGTAAAGGATTCGCTGGTTGTGATGTTCATGCCCTGGTTTTGAAGATGAATTGTGATCTGTTGGCCGGCATTCATGACTTCCCCGCGCCGGTTTTGCCAGGCGTCTTGTACCGCCCGGAGAACTTCCATGAAGGATGGCATGTTGTAGCGGCGAACGGGCGGGAAATAAGTTCCCCCGTAGAACGGGCGCAGGTTTGGCATCAGGAATACTGAGAGCGGCCATCCGCCCTGGCCAGTCAGGGAAACCACGGCCTGCATGTAAATGGAATCGATGTCGGGGCGTTCTTCACGATCCACCTTGATGGAGATGAAATGTTCATTCAGGTATGCGGCTGTTTCCACATTTTCGAACGATTCATGCGCCATCACGTGACACCAGTGACAGGCAGCATAACCGATGCTCAGGAAGATGGGTTTGTCTTCATCCCTGGCTTTCTGTAAGGCTTCGTACCCCCAGGAGAACCAGTCGACAGGGTTGGCGGCGTGCTGGAGCAGGTAGGGTGAGGTGGTGGAGGATAATTTGTTCATTTCGGAGTGATTATATCCGATAAGTTTTATCCACATCGATGGAATAGGGTAAAATCAGGTGGATTGTGGCGATTGTGCTACAGAATGTTTTTTTATATTTCCGATGGAACTGTGTCAAGGAGAAACAAAAGTGAAGGTCGTGTATTTATTGTCTGCGATTTTGCTCTTAATTTGACAATGTCACATTAACCTGGGATGTGGTACAACCGAGCGAATGAGCATGGAGAAAAAAACCTTTTTGATCCCCGCCAATGGGGAATACCGATTGAGAAAATCAAGGGTCTTGGTCCAAAACTGCAAGAGCACTGGCAGCGATTTTAGCAGCGGTTCAAGAGCAAAACGCGCGACACCAGTGAGCATGCGCTGGCATATATGCAAGGGCAAATGACGATGGAAAGTGATCGGAATTTTGCTGGGATTGCAAACAGCATGGAAAAAGCCGACGGTCAAGCGATGCAGC
>JBFYSM010000437.1:0-4909 GCA_041301605.1 Chloroflexota bacterium
ACAAATGTACCACGCGGCAGGGGATGTGTCAATGACCACTTTTCGTTCCAACGTAGCCCGATCAACGAATCAACGGCTTCTTCCCCAGCTCGTCGGGATGGCGGGGGTAATCCTTCTGCGTGGCGGCAGCTTTATCGGTGATCACCAGGGCAACCTGCCAGAGCGGGGCGGGCTCGTTGTGGGGGAGATCAACGGGACGAGGAAAATCCGCAAACAAACCCTAGAAAAGCGGTTAGCAATATGCTAATATATGTCTGTGTACAAAATCATCTTCAAGAAAGAAGCCGCCAAGTCGCTGAACAAACTTCCGCGCAAAGTGGCGAAGGCGATTCACGAGAAGATTGAAGCAATCGCAGCCAATCCATACGCCGAACATCCCTACGGAAAAAATTTACAAGGCAGGAACGCTTATCGGCTGAGAGCAGGAGACTGGCAAGTGATCTACGAAATACGAAACGATCAATTGGTCATATTGGTTTTGAGAGTTGCCCCACTCGGAGATGCGTACCGATGAAAGAGAAGATTCAATTAATTGAGCGCGATGGCAAGCCCGAATGGGCTGTGATTCCCTATGAGGAATATCTCGCTCTCCTCGAGCAAGCCGAGGAATTGCAAGACATTCGCGACTACGATGCCGCAAAAGCCGAGCTGGAACGCGGCGAAGATGAATTGATTCCTGGCGAAGTTGTGTTTGCCATTATTGACGGAGAAAATCCCATCAAGGTCTGGCGCGAGTATCGCGGGTTGACCCAACAGCAACTGGCGGACAAAGCGGGAATCAGCAAACCGTATCTTTCACAGATCGAAACAGGCAAACGGAAAGGGACAACACAGATCCTGTCAGCGATTGCGAAGGCGCTGGATGTATCGTTGGATGATGTGGTGGAAAGGGCAGAATAATACTGGCGGCCATCCAATCCCTGCACCGCGACTCGAGAGGCCGGGTCAGCATGCGAACAGGCCGTGCATTGCACGGCCTGTTTTGGAGGAGGAGAAGATATGCGTATTTGTTATGGGAGCAGCACCGCATCGATCACATGGATAACGCCGTTGTAGGCCTCGATGTCGGTGATGATGACCTGGATGGTATCGTTCAGGTACACATTGCCATCCTTGACCGTGATCTTGATATCCTTGCCCAGTACGGTGGGGGCACTGGTCAGGTTGACCACATCAGCGGCCATTACCTTGCCGGAAACCACGTGGTAGAGCAGGATGTCGGTCAGGGCCTGCTTGTTCTCGGGGAGGAGCAGGTTGTCGATGGTGCCGGCGGGCAGTTTGGCAAAGGCCTCATCGGTCGGGGCAAAGACGGTGAAGGGGCCTTCCCCTTTCAGGGTCTCGACCAGTCCGGCAGCCTGCAGGGCGGCCACCAGGGTGGTGAAGCGGCCATCGGCAACGGCAATCTCGACAATATCGGACTGGGGCAGGAGCACTGCATCGATGACATGGATCACGCCGTTGGTGGTTTCGATGTCGGTGATGATGACCTTGACGGTCTCGTTCAGGTAGACATTGCCCATGTCGACTTTGATGCTCACGTTCTTGCCCAGCACGGTCGGGGCGCTGGTCAGGTTGACCACATCGGAAGCCATGACCTTGCCGGAAACCACGTGGTAGAGCAGGATGTCGGTCAACTGTTGCTTGTTCTCGGGCAGCAGCAGGCTGTCCAGGGTGCCAGCGGGCAGTGCAGCAAAGGCTTCATCGGTGGGCGCAAAGACGGTGAAGGGGCCTTCCCCTTTCAGGGTCTCGACCAGTTCAGCAGCCTGCAGGGCAGCCACCAGGGTGGTGAAGCGGCCATCGGCAATCGCTGTGTCGACGATATCCACCAAATCGGCGGGCGGGAGCAGAACCGCATCGATGACATGGATCACGCCGTTGGAAGCTTCGATATCGGTGATGATGACCATGACGCTGTCATTCAGGTAGACGCTGCCCATATCGACTTTGATGCTCACATCCTTGCCGAGCACGGTGGTGGCGCTTGTCAGGTTGACCACATCAGCGGCCATGGCCTTGCCGGAAACCACATGGTAGAGCAGGATGTCGGTCAACTGCTGCTTGTTTTCGGGCAGGAGCAGGCTGTCCAATGTGCCGGCGGGTAGGGCGGCGAAGGCATCATCGGTAGGGGCAAAGACGGTGAAGGGGCCATCGCCTTGCAGGGTCTCGACCAGTTCCGCGGCCTGCAGGGCTGCTACGAGGGTCGTGAAGCGTCCATCGGCGACGGCGATGTCTACGATGGTCTTGGGAGCCTCGGTCGGGACCGGTGTCGGCTCGGGCGTTGCCTGCGGGGCGCAAGCCGCCACCAGGACAGCCAAACCAACCAGTAAAGCAAAGAACTTTGTTTTCATTTTAGATCTCCTTTTGTATAGATTTTGTATAGCTCAATGGTGGTAATTATACATTTTGTATAGCTTTTGTCAAGTATTTTTGGGGCTTTTTCCGAACTCTTATCCAACATTAATCTTTGGGATTCAAGAGTAGAATCCCCTTGAAAAGGATGACTCCATGATCAAACCCGTCCACTGGACCACCCTCCACGAACTGATCCCAAACGAATCCATCCAGGCCATCCACGAAGCCAGCCTGCGTATCCTGGAACGCACCGGGCTGGTCATGCCGCTCCACCCCGAACGCCGCCAGCAGGCACGCGACCTGGACCTGCAAGTGGATGACGAAAGCCAACGCGTCCGCTTCCCGCCCCAGGTGGTGGAAGCCATCCTCAAGAAAGCACCCCAACAGTACACTCTCTACGCCCGCAACCCCGAAAACAACATCCTGCTCGATGGCCAGCACGGCTACTTGAGCCTGGACGGTTCCGGCACGCAGGTGCTCGATCCGCAGACCGGCGAGGTGCGGGATTCCACCAAGACCGACCTCGAAGCTGCAATCCGCCTGGCGGACGCCCTGCCGCAGATCTCATTCCTGTGGCCGACGGTCAGCGCCCGGGATTGCCCGGCGCGGGTCCAGCCGCTTCACGAACTGGAAGCCCTGCTGACCCAATCTGCCAAGCACGCCCAGGCCATGACCGTGGTGGATGGCTTCAACGCCCGCGGGGCGGTCGAGATGGCCGCCGCTGTAGCAGGTGGGCAGGAGGCTCTCCGGGAGCGCCCGGTCATCTCCAATTTCCAGTGCAGTGTCAGTCCGCTTTCATACGAAGCGCACGCCCTCGAAGCTGCCTTTGTCTTCGGCGAGGCAGGTATCCCGACCGGTTTCCTGGCCATGCCGATCGGCTGCGCCACTGCCCCGGCTACCCTGGCCGGGATCGCCGCCCAGGCCAACGCTGAAGTGCTGGCAGGTATTGTATTGTTCGAACTCTTCTTCCCCGGCGCGCCAACCTTCTACGGGGCCTGCCCAACCATGCTGGAACTGCACACGGGTGGCATCACCAGCGGCGGCCCGGAGGATTTCCTGCTCCAGGCGGTCGGATGCCAACTGGCGCACTCCTACAACATCCCGGCCAGCATCGGTACCTTCGCCACCGGCGCCAAGGACAGCGGATGGCAGGCGGGGGCCGAGAATTCTGTTTCCGGGATGATCAACCATCTATCTGGCGCTGATATGATGTCCGGGGCGGGGTTGTTGAACGGGGCGCGCATCTTCTCGTTCGAGCAACTGGTGATGGACTGCGAGATCTTCGATATGCTGGCGGCGGTGACGCAGGGCTTCGAAGTCAACGAAGAGACGCTCGCCCTGGACCTGATCGACTCCATCGGTCCGCAGAAGCATTTCATGGCATCCAAACATACCCGCAATCACATGCGGGAAGTCTGGCAGCCCAGGGTGATGGACCGCTCGGCCTGGGAAGACTGGCAGGCGAACGGCCAGCCGTCCGCCCGGGAGCGCGCCCGGCAGATCGCCCGCGAACAGCTATCCGGTCCCGCCCCGCAGCCACCGGGATGGGCGCAGGTAGTGTGGGAAATCGTCACAGCCTACGAGCAGATGGGATAAGGTGGTAAACTCCAGTCATCATGGAACCACACTTCACGGACATCCTGCAATGCCCCCTCACGCACAGCGACCTGACCTGGTTGGATGCAGAGCAGGTGGCGCAACTCAACGCCGAAATCGCCCGCGGCGATCTCTACCACCTGGATGGCACACCCGCCCGGAAGCCGCTCGGCCAGGCCTTCGCCTCGGCGGATGGGAAACTCATCTACCCGGTCGAGGAAGATATCATTATCCTGCTCCCCTTCCTGGCGCTGACCGGCGATCAGGAAATCGTCTGGTCATACGGCCAAAGTCTGCGGGTCGAGAAACAGGCCATCATGGATTTCTACGACCAGGTCGGCTGGAAGGAGGAAGGCGACCAGTTCTACGATGGCGCCCGCTTCGAGGACCTGCGGCCGGTCACGCAGGATTATCTTCGCCGTTGCCACCTGCGGGTGAACCGTTACCTGCCTGGCAAGGGCACCTACCTGCTGGATGCCGCCTCCGGGCCGGTGCAATACCCCGAATACCTGACCTACTCGGAGAACTACGATTACCGCATCTGCGCCGACATCTCCTTCCGGGCCTTGAAGCAGGCGAAGAAAAATGTGGGCGGGAAGGGCATCTACCTGCTGTGCGATGTGACGAACCTGCCGTTGAAGGATAATACGATGGATGGGATCGTATCCCTGCACACCATCTATCACGTTCCGGCGGATGAGCAGGCCGGGGCAGTCCGGGAACTTTACCGGACCCTGAAAGCCGGGCAGACCGGCGTGGTGGTCTATTCGTGGGGGCCGCATTCCTTCCTGATGAACCTGCTGATGGTGCCCTACTTCCTGCTCAAACGCCTGCTGCGGAAAGGCACCGAGGCTGAAGCATCGGAGTTGTTTTTCCATCACCACAAACCCGCCTGGTTCCGGAAGGAGATCCAGCGGCAATGCCATGCCCGCCTGGCCGTCTGGCGCAGCGTCAGCGTTGC
>JBFYSM010000483.1:0-7162 GCA_041301605.1 Chloroflexota bacterium
TGCGATCAATGTCTTCGCCACCAACCTGCGCGCCCTGCTTGGTCAGCCGCCCCTGGCCGGGCACACCGTTCTGGGCATCGATCCCGGCTTCCGCACCGGCTGCAAAGTTGCTGTCGTGGACCCGACTGGCAAACTGCTGGATACCGGCACCATCTATCCCCATGAACCCAAGAAGGACTGGGAAGGCGCCCTCGCTACGCTGGAGAAGATGGTGGACCGCCATCACGTCACCCTGATTACCATCGGCAACGGCACCGCATCGCGCGAGACCGAGAAACTGGCCGCAGAGTTGATCCGGGGTCTCCCTGGCCCGTTGACCAGAACGGGCGATACGCAGCAAACGCTACTCGACCACCGGTTCACCCAATACCTGATCGTCAACGAGGCGGGGGCTTCGGTTTATTCTGCTTCGCCGCTCGCCCGCCCGGAATTCCCTGACCTGGATGTTTCCATCCGCGGGGCGGTCTCGATTGCCCGGCGCGCCCAGGACCCGCTGGCGGAACTGGTCAAGATCGACCCCAAATCCATCGGCGTTGGCATGTACCAGCACGATGTCGATCAGGCCGCCCTCAGCCACTCCCTGGACGGCGTGGTGGAGAGCGTGGTCAACCGGGTTGGGGTGGATGTGAACACCGCCTCGCCGGCCCTGCTGACCCACGTGGCCGGGATCGGCCCCAAGCTGGCAACATCCATCGTCGCCTACCGCGACACGCACGGCGCATTCCGCGCCCGCGAGGAACTGCGGGATGTATCCGGATTGGGCCCGAAAGCCTACGAACAGTCGGCTGGTTTCCTGCGCATCCGCGAAGGTGAAAATCCGCTCGATGCATCTGCCATCCACCCGGAAAGCTATGCCATTGCGGAAGCAGTTTTGGAACGCGCCGGGCTTACCCCTGCCACACCCATATCCGAACGCAAACCTGCCCTGGATGCACTCCTGGCTCGAACGCCCATCGAGAAACTGGCGAATGAACTGGATTGCGGCGTTCCCACCCTGCACGATATTTTCGAGCAATTGGTCCGCCCGGGACGCGACCCGCGCCAGGATACCCCCGCGCCCATCCTGCGCTCCGATGTGCTCAAAATGGAAGACCTGGCGGTCGGGATGACGCTCAAGGGCACCGTCCGCAACGTGGTCGATTTCGGCGCATTCATCGATATCGGCGTCAAGCAGGATGGCCTGCTGCACAAGTCCCAGATCCCGTTTGGAACGGTGCTCAAGGTTGGGGACATCCTCGACCTGGAAATATTGAAGATCGAGATCGAACGTGGGCGCATCAGCCTGGGATGGATGAAATAATCATATGACGACACTTGCATCTCCTGCCGAATTCACCCTGGTGCGCAAACGCTCCGACCGACGCAGCCCGGTGCGCTGGGTCATCAGCCACGGCTTGCGGCACTGGTGGCTGGTCATCATCATGGTCATCGGCGCCTGGGGCAACGCCCAACTGGCTGCCTACGTCCCGGTACTTACGGGAAGGGCTTTCGATCAGATCACATCCATCCCGCCGGTGACCTCCGGCCTGCTCTCGATCGTCCTGCTAATCGGCGGCTCACAGATCCTGCGTGCATTCCTTCAACTGGGACGCAACTTCGGCGCCGAAGTCATTGCCCAGAAAGTGGAGCGTGACGTTCGCGACGAGCTGTACGTCTCCCTGCTTGGCAAGAGCATGACCTTCCACAGCCTGCAGCCGGTGGGCGATACGATGGCGCGCGCCACTAATGACGTGCGCGAAGTCAACTACCTTTTCAGCCCGGGCGTCAACCTGGTGGTCGGTTCGCTGCTGTTCCTGGTGATGCCGATCGCCTTCGCCCCGCAGTACCACTGGTCGCTGATCCTGACCCCACTCCTGTACACCATCCTATACTTCTTTGCCTTGCGGCGCTATCTCAAGAACATGGAGCCCATCACCAACGAAGTGCGCGAGTCCTTCGGCCTGATGAACATCCGTCTCTCCGAAGCGCTGGATGGGATCGAGGTCATGAAGGGCGCCGCGCAGGAAGAATCGGAAGTCACGCGCTTCGAAACGAATGCCCGCCGGGTGCGCGCCGCCAACGTCCGCCAGGGGGATTTGGAAGCGCGCTTCATTCCCCTGCTGATGATGGCCGTTGCGATGGGCGTTGGATTGTTCCACTCCATCTTGCTCTACCGGGCAGGCCTCCTCCAGGTCGGGGATGTGGTGGCCTACATGGGACTGCTGCTGATGCTCGACTTCCCCACCTGGACCTCCATCTGGGCTTATTCCCAGATCTCGCTTGGCCTGGCCGGGGCACGCCGCATCCTCGAGTTGATGAACCGCGAGACCAAACTCGACCAGAACGAGACCGGCTACAGCGGTACCATCCGCGGCCAGGTTGAGTTCCGCGAGGCGTGTTTTTCCTACGGTGATAACGATGAGCCGGTCCTTAAGGATATCAACTTCAAGATCGAACCCGGCCAGACGGTAGCCATCGTCGGCCAGACCGGGACCGGCAAGACCTCGCTGATGAAGCTGGTCAACCGCACTTATGATACCTCCTGCGGGCAGGTGCTGGTCGATGGCGTGGATGTGCGCGACTGGAACCTGGCCGCCTTGCGCCAGCAGGTTTCGATCATCGAACAGGATATCTTCCTCTTCTCGCGCAGCATTGCCGAGAACATCGCCTTCGGCAAGCCAGGCGCATCCCCGGTGGAGATCGAAGCAGCTGCCCAGGCCGCCCAGGCCGACGAGTTCATCAACACCTTCGAGAAGAAATACGAAACCGTGATCGGCGAACGCGGCGTGACCCTGTCCGGCGGGCAGCGCCAGCGCCTGGCCCTGGGACGCGCTTTCCTGACCGACCCGCGCATCCTGATCCTGGATGACTCGACCAGCGCCATCGACAGCGCCACCGAGGATCTCATCCAGCGCGCCATTGCCGCGGCAGCCAAAGGCCGGACAACCTTCATCATCACCCACCGCCTGTCGCAGATCCGCTGGGCTGACCTGATCGTTGTCCTGCGCAAAGGGCGGATCGCGGCCATCGGTTCGCACGATGAGTTGATGAAAACTTCTGATGCATACGCTCGAATTTTCAGGGAATAAGGAGAAGGTAATAAAGTAACCAGGTTAGCAGGAGTCCTGCTTCCTGATCACAAATTACCCGATGACTACACATGGGATTCTTCGATGGATTAAGCGACGAAAAATACGATCGCCAGTACAAGGACAAGGATCTTTTCAGGCGCATCGTTGCCCAGTTCAAGCCTTATCGCAAGGGCATTGTTTATATTTCCCTGCTCACCATCCTGATGTCGCTGGTGGGAGCCATCACGCCGATCGTGACCGGGCGCGCCCTCGATTTCCTAAAAAGCCCCAACCAGTGGATCGTCCTGTTTGCCATCCCGGGTGCGATCGCCCTGGTTGGCATCACGGATTGGAGCTTGAACTGGATCCGTCGCAGCCTGACGGTGCGCGTCCTGGGCGATGTGGTGCTCGACCTGCGCACGCGCGCCTTCCGTGCCGCCGCCGAGCATGACCTGTCTTTCTACGACCAGTTCTCCTCCGGGCGGATCGTCTCGCGCATCAACTCGGATACCAATGACCTGAGCAACCTGGTCATCATCGTCACCGATGTGACCGCACAATTCATCCAGGCCATCCTGTTGGGTGTGGTGCTGGTGCGCACCGAATGGAAACTGGCGTTGATCCTGTTCGCCTTCATGCCGGTCGTATTTGGCATCGCCATCGGCTTCCGGCGGCTGGCGCGCGTCGTCACCAAGAAAGGCATGCAGGCCATGGCGGATGTCAACGCCGCCATCAAGGAGACCGTCTCCGGTATTGCCATCGCCAAGAATTTCCGCCAGGAAATGACCATCTTCGAAGAGTTCGACAGCGCCAACCGCAAATCTTACCGCTACAACATCCAGCGTGGCTTCATCCTATCCCTGATCTTCCCGGTCCTGAACGGCGTGACCGGCATCTTCACCGCCATCCTGGTCTATTTTGGCGGACTGAGCGCCGCCGCTGCATTGATCTCAGCCGGGGCCTGGTACCTGTTCATCCTCAGCCTGGATCGCTTCCTGTGGCCGGTGATGAACCTTTCGGCCTTCTGGGCCCAAATCCAGAACGGGCTCTCGGCTGCCGAACGCGTCTTCGCCCTGATCGATGCCGAACCGGCTGTGATCCAGAACGATAGCCGCACTATGGACAAACTGAACGGGGAAGTGCAGTTCGATCATGTCACCTTCCGCTATGCCGACAACGAACCGATACTGACCGATTTCAGCATGGCCATCCATGCCGGGGAAAACCTGGCCCTGGTGGGTCACACCGGTTCCGGCAAGACCTCCATCGCCCGGCTGATCGCCCGCTTCTACGAGTTCCAGGGTGGCAAGCTCCTGATCGATGGCCTGGACATCCGCAGCTTCGACCTGGGATCCTACCGGCGGCGACTGGGGATCGTTTCGCAGGTGCCGTTCCTGTTCTCCGGCACGGTGGCCGAGAACATCCGCTACGCCAAACCGGAAGTGGGCAATGCCGAAATGCTGGCCATGGCCAGGCGCATCGGGGATGGCGACTGGCTGGAAATCCTTCCAGATGGCCTGGAGACGCAGGTCGGCGAGCGCGGCGGGATGCTCTCGATGGGCCAGCGCCAACTGGTAGCCCTCATGCGCGTCCTGGTTCAGCAGCCAGCCATCTTCATCCTGGACGAGGCCACCGCCAGCATCGACCCGTTCACCGAGTGGCAGATCCAGCAGGCGCTCAACCTGATCCTGGCCAATTCCACCAGCATCCTGATCGCCCATCGCCTCTCCACGGTGAAGGCTGCCGACCGGATCATCGTCCTCGAAAAGGGCAAGATCATCGAGGAGGGCAACCATGATGGGTTGCTGATCAGAGGTGGGCATTACGCCACCCTGTACAACACCTACTTCCGGCACCAGTCGCTGGCGTATGTGGAGCAGGTAAAGGAGATGGTGGCAAAGTAGAGTCACCCCTAGAAACCGATCGTTCGATGGAATGACCGCAAAAGCAAATCCCATCCTCAACCTCAACCTGCGCTGGTTCCTGCTGGCGATGATCCTGGCCAACATCGCCGGTCAGATGGCCTACAGCATGCTCTCCCTGTACCTGATCGACCTGGGCGCCAGCGTCGGTCAGGTGGGGTTGGTCTTTACGGTTGCCTCACTCGTGCCGATGGTGCTCCAGATCTTCGGCGGCTGGTTTTCGGATACCATCGGCCGGCTGCGCGCCATCGCCATTGGCAGTTCCATCGCGGTCTTCGGCTACCTGCTGTTCTTCATCTCCCCTTCCTGGGAATGGGTAATGCTGGGGCTGTGTGTGGAATATGTTTCGAATTCGTTCGTCGGTCCCAGCTTCGGCGCCTATATCGCCGAACAGTCTGAAGAATCCGCCCGCGGGCGCGTTTATGGAGTCTCACGCGGGATTTACATGATCGTGACCGTCATCGGGCCAGCATTGGCTGGCTTGCTGGCCTACCGCTTCAACTTCCGCCTGATGCTGGCCGCGGCCTTCGGTTTCTACGCCCTGGCAACCGCCGTGCGCGTCTGGATGGCAACCAATGAAAGGTTCAAACCGGAGCGCACGCCCGAGAAGCCGATTTTGTCCGGACTATCGGCGCAACTGAAAGCCATGTTCGGCCTGCTCTTTGCAGGCGGCATCCTGACCTGGATCTGGATCACGGACGCGATCGGAGATACCTCCTTCAATTTGACCGGGGAACTGTTCCCTATTTACCTGTCGGATATCGGCAGGCTGACGGTGGAACAGATCGGCTTGATGGGTTCGGCCTGGGGAGCAGCCAGCATCGCCGGCTCCTTCCTAGGTGGCTGGCTGACCGACAAGCGCTCGGAACGGACGATCATCACCGGCGGATTCCTGCTCGTCACGCTGGGATGGATAGCTATTATCCTTGCACATTCCCCACTGGCATTCCTGGGCTCGCGCATCCTGGCCGGGCTGGGCGTAGGCCTGCTGATGCCATCTTATGATTCTCTCATCTCGAAGATCGTTCCCGAAAACAAGCGCGGCCTGGCATTCGGCTTCTTCGGCACCTCGCTGGGCATCCTGTCCCTGCCCATGCCGTGGATCGGGGCGCAGCTATGGGAGCGCTTCACGCCTCAAACCCCGTTCTGGCTCACAGCGGTCGCCTGTGCCATCATGATGCCGATCGCCTGGTTCAAGTTTGTATTACCGAAAATAGATAGAAGGGAACAACAAGCCCCCACGTGATCCTTTTTCTATGGAGTCCGACGACTCCAGTCATCGGAATACCACACGACCAAACCCCATATTTATTACTTCGGCTGCTACCCGCCCACCAGTCGGATCAACGCATTCGGAACCCAGAAACCGCCATAGCCAAAGAAAACCACTACCAGCGAAACGAGCAGGAGCAGAACCCCAAATCCGATCAGGATCCAGTCGCGCGTATGGTAAGGGATCTCCTCCAGCCAGGTGCGCGGGCCGATACCAAAGGCGCGCAGGTCCATGGCATCGATGATATCTTCCGATCCAATGATGGCATGGATGGTGACCGGCACAAAGATCGGGCCCAGTTTACGCACCTGCTCGAGCAATCCGCCGCGGATCTTCTCTAGTTCATAGCCGCGGGCGCGCTGGGCATCCATCGTCAACTGGAAATCGCGCCCGAAGGTGGGGATGAAACGCATGGTCAGGTCCATGGCGTAGGCGATCTTGTCCGGGAAGCCCAGGCCGCGGAACGTAACGCCATACAGGGATGGGTTGAGCGTGTATGGGATCAGGATGGTCATCACGGCAATGCTGAAAACGCGCGCCAATTGGCTGACCGCAAAGAAGGACCGTTCCACGCTGATATTGAGAGTCGGAGTCCAGCCAAAGATCTTGAACGAGGCTTGAAAACTGCGGATGATATGTTCTTCCTGGTAAGCCTCGATCCCGCCCCGTCCGGTAAGGAATGTCAGGAAGGCATAGATCACAACAAAACCGATGATGAAAACAAAGGCGCGCCGCATTTCCTTCCAGGTCACGCCCGAGGTCAACAGGACAATGACGGAAGTGGCAAAGAAAAATGCCAGGAAACGCACATCCCAGAAGAACAGGGTGCATACAAGGAAGCAGGCATAGAAGATGATCCAGGCCCGCGGGTTGAACCACTGGATGAGCGACTTGCGTTTGCGGTAGCGCCAGGTGAC
>JBFYSM010000492.1:0-2666 GCA_041301605.1 Chloroflexota bacterium
GCCGCCCTGACCGGTGATCGGGAGATGGCCCTGCAAGTTTTGCTCAATGACCCGCTCTCCAGCAGGCTGACAGTCGACCAGGCGAGATCCATGCTGGATGAATTATTGGAAGCGAACAGACAATATCTACCGCAATTCTTTCAATGACACAACATTAATCTTGGAGGTTTCTATGTCACAACTGGCTATTCTTGGCGGGCCAAAAACCCGCACCGAACCTTACCCGCAGTGGCCGGTCTGGGACCAGCGTGATATCGACGCCGTGACCGAAGTGGTCCGCTCAGGCCGATGGGGCGGCTATCCGTATCCGGGTCCAAAAACTGCCGCGCTTGCCAAAGCCTTCGCTGAAATGCAGGGTGGCGGATACGCCGTCCCAATGGCCAATGGAACCGTGACAATGGAAGTAGCCCTGCGCGCCGCTGGCATCGGCTGGGGCGACGAGGTCATCGTCCCGGCTTACACCTTCCAGGCCACCGCCGCCGCGCCGATGGCCGCCGGGGCCATACCGGTCATCGTGGATGTCGATCCGAACAACTACTGCATGAACCCAAAAGCCGCCGAGGTAGCCATTACGCCGAAAACGAAGGCCATCATCCCCGTACATCTCGGTTCGAACATGGCGGATATGGATGCGATCATGGCGCTGGCCGGGAAACATAACCTGGTCGTCATCGAAGATTGCGCCCATGCCCACGGCGCAAAATGGAATGGCAGGGGTGCCGGGACGATCGGACATTTCGGCTCGTTCTCGCTGCAATCATCCAAGACCCTGACCTCTGGCGAGGGCGGCATCCTCATCTGCAAGACCGAGGAACTAGCCCGCAAAGCCATGGCTGTCATCGACTGCGGGCGCGGCCACGAGGGCGATGGAGACAGCGAAGGCGGCGCATCACCGCTGATGGGCGGCAACTACCGAATGACCGAGTTCCAATCCGCGCTGGCGCTGGTGGGCGTGGAACGCTTCCCGGAGCAGGCCAAAGAGCGCGAGCAAATGGCCGCCTACATGGACGAAGCCCTGAGCGAGATCCCCGGTGTGCGCGTCCTGCCGCGTGACCCGCGTCACACCACCCGTTCGTTCTACCGCTATATTTTCGCCATCAACCCCGAAGAATATGGCGTGGAACATGACGTATTGTGCGCCGCCCTGGATGCCGAAGGAATCGATTGTTGGATGGGCTACGAAGCCATGCATCACTACACCCTTTTCCAGCCGCAGAAATCGAAGCTGGCCGTGCCGAACGCCTTCCCGGAATATTTCGAATTCGACAGGATGCACCTGCCGGTTGCCGAGCGTGCCTGCGAGCACGAAGCCGTCTGGTTGGACGAATCCATATTCCGGTCCGGAAGGCAAGGCGTGGATGATGCCGTCGCGGCCATCCGGAAGATCCAGTCGAATGCGGTAGAATTGAGGGCGGCTGCAGAAGCCTGGAAAGCCTTAAACGAGTGAGGTGAAAAGCATGCATACTGCCATGGTGATCAGTCCGCACGCCGACGATGCCGCAGCCTTCTGCGGCGCAACGCTGGCCAAATTCGCCGCCCAGGGATGGAATGTGATCATCGTCCGCGTCACGGATGACCGCAAAGATTCGGTTGGCCTTTCGATCGAAGGAACCATCCAGAAGAATACACAGGAACTCCACGAAGCCGCCCGCATCCTGGGAGTCCGCGAAGTGGTCGAATTGGGTTTTGAGACGGATATGCTGGCGGATGTCCCGCTGGGAAAACTGCGCGAGCGCATCGTTTACCTGTTCCGCAAGTACAAACCCTATGCCGTGTTCACATTCGATCCGTTCGGCCTCTACGAGAACAACCAGGACCACGTCCGCGTGGCACAGGCGGTGGATGAAGCCTTCTGGGTCGCGTGCTTCGACAAGCATTACCCCGAGCATTTCAAGGAAGGGCTGGAACCGTTCTCCGTCTGCGAACGCTGGTACTTTGCCCGCCAATTGCCCAGGGTCACCCATTTCGAAGAAGTTGCCGGGACGATCGAGCAGAAGATCTCAGCCCTGTGCGCCCACCGGGAAATGATGCGCAATACCATCCACCAGTACCGGCTGCAATTGCAGACCTGGGGGAAGCGCGTCCCCTGGCTGGAAGACTCGATAGAAGGCGACCTGCGTCCGTTGGTTGCAATGTTCATCCAGGAACAAGCCAAAGCCCTGGCAGCCGAGGCCGGCTGGGATACGGAGGTCTGCCTGGCGGAAGCCTTCCGCATGGAACGCTTCGGCGACCTGGAACCCCTTTTCCAGATGATGGCTGAACCACTGAAAAATGTCGAACCGGCTCCCGAGCGCCCCACCCTGGAACAGGCTCATGAACTCCCCTGGGATGAACAGCAGTTGAGCCAGATCATCCCCCAGGATATCGGGCAGCGCATCCGCCTGATGGGGCACCACCACCTGTGTGCCGGTGCTTTCGATGAGCTGATCGCCCAGCCGACGTTCCGCCTCGGTTACGCCGCCCTGGTCGACCATCTCAAGCCGGAACCGGACGTGATCGTGGATACCATCTACGGCTACGATACCTTCTGCTACCTGTGCGGTTACTGGTCGGAGGAGGATGGCCGCTGCTCCACCGGCTGGAAGAACAAGCTCAGCAAGGATGCCGCCGTGCTCGAGCACCTCGGGCTCAAGCCCGGCGACCATACCCGCCTGGAAGACCTGCAA
>JBFYSM010000553.1:0-3926 GCA_041301605.1 Chloroflexota bacterium
GGCAACCACTGTTGTGAGCGTGTACGTGAGCGCCCGGCTGAACAGGCGGTCGACATCCAGCAGGCGGTAGCGCAGGATGGCATAGGTGACCGACAACGGCAGGAGGATCAGCAGGGGAAAATAGATCGAAGCCCGGAATTCCTGGGTCATGCCGAAGGCGGTCGGCAGGAGGTAGAAGACCATCATCGGCATGAATGCCACGGTGGAACCGAAGATGATGACGCGGCTCTGCTGGCGCACCACCGGGGAGGGGCTGCGGAAGATACGCACCATGACCGTTGCCAGGAAGAAAGCCATTGCCCCGGCAATATACAGGTACCCCACCAGCCAGGTGTCGATGTAAGCGCGTGGTCCGCTTGGCAGAAGGATCTCGCGCGTGGCTGGAAGGAGTCCGATCCCCGCCAATACCCAGGGGAGGAAACGCATCCACGCGCGGCGGTCGACGAAGGGCATCTGCTGGGGGAAGACCAGCGCCAGGTGCGCCAGCGCGGCAGATGCAATGAACAAGCCCTGCGCCCAGAAGAGCACCACATGGTGCGAGCTGTTCATATCGAAGAAGGCGGTCGTGATCACGCTGACCGCGGCGGCAAAGATCAGGAAGGCCCGGCTGGCGCGCGTCTCGGCCCGCAGGCGGTAAGCCCATAAGCCAATGGCCAGGAACGTCAGACCGACCAGGTAGGGGATCACGAACAGGGTCACCAGGTCGCCCAGCCGGGCCTGGACCGGTGTGACCGTGACCGAGTACAGGCTGCCATCCCGGTGCTCGAATGTCAATTCTACAGGGGAGAAGCCGTTCTCCGCCAGGGCGGCGGAAATGGCATTGGAATTCAGGACATCCTGCCCGTTGACGGCCAGCAACTGGTCCGGCCAGGCCACCCCCGCCTCGCGGGCCGGCCAATCCTTGCCGCCGATCTTGCTGACCACGTTGTTCGGCTCAAGCAAAACCCCAATGAAAGGCTCCCGGTACCAGCGCAAGGCCCAAATGGGCGTTAGCACAACCATCGCCAGCGCAAGCAGGGCCGAGAAGACCGGTACAACGTGCAGCAGCCACTTTTTCAGGTTCATTCCGTTTGTCGTTTCTCCAGGCAGGTTATTCAGGGGCAGGCATCATTATACGCCAGAGTGCGACCGGAGCGCAATGTTTTCGGACTATTTTAGTGGGAATATGGGAACCATGCGATGCAACTGCAAGCCGTGCAGGCCTGTGGTTCCCCTCCCGGTGTGACCCATCCGTGGTGGCGCTGTTCGAGATGGCTGCCCGCGCGCTGGGCTTGGCGCACCGCCGGATGGTTTCCGGGGCAGGGCACGATGTTCAGATCATGGCGCATATCTGCCCGACGGCGATGATCTTCATCCCCAGCAAGGATGGGATCAGCCACAGCCCGGCGGAGTATTCCCGACCGGAGGATATCGAAGCCGGGGCGAATGTGCTCCTGCATACCGCGTTCAGGTTGGCGGGTGGGGCATGGGTTGAGATTGGGTTGATCACAGGCAGGAGATTGGCAACGAGTCGTAAGGTAAAATAAGGGTGTATGGAAGAGTTGAAACTGGATGATTTCCCCTTGAAAACTTTCGATAAGGTGCGGTATGTCGATACCGATCGCCAGGGGCATGTGAACAACGCGCTTTTTGCATCGTTCTTGGAAACAGGCAGGGTTGAAGTGCTTTACAATCCGGAATACTCCATTCTTTTGGATGGATCAAGTTTTGTGATTGTCTCTCTAAATTTGGAATTCCTGGAAGAAATCACATGGCCCGGTCAAGTGGACATTGGGACGGGGATATCGAAAATCGGGAATAGCTCGATAAGGATTTTTCAAAAATTGTTCCAGAATGCGAAATGTGTGGCCAATGCTGAAACGGTCATTGTTCAAGTCGATAATGGCAGCAGACGGAGCTCGCCGCTAACGGATGATGCAAAGAAAACTTTAAGCGGTTGGTTGCTACGCAAAATGGATGAGTAATAACAAGGATTCTCAATGATCTTGTTTGCACGAATCCATGGTTCAAAGTAGCGGGGCTTAGCATCTTGAAAGATTAATTCGATGTCTGACAATACCCTAACAAAACAAGTTCAATACGTTTTCCCAGTGCGCTTGATTTGTCTCGCATTGATTGGCCTTGCGATTTTGGCCGGCTGTCAACTGGTTGCGACTACGCCCATTTCTATTACCCCTACGCTCCCACTTCCTGCTGTAACCGAAACATCCACAACCATAGCGCCGGGTACATCTACTGCCACCTGGACGCCAGCGCCAACAGCACAAGCTGCAACCCTTACACCGACGGTTATCCCAACTGCCGAGAATGCTCCAATTGCGTTAATCGGAACGATCATCGATGGGACCGGGGCAGAACCGATCGAAGAGGGTGTGATCATCATCCAGGGAAGGATCATTACAGCCGTTGGGCCTCGCCAGGATGTGGAAATCCCTTCGGATGCCAATGTCATCGATTTGCACGGTTCGACCATCCTGCCCGGGTTTATCAATGCCCATATCCACAATGGGTATGCGCCTTTGCTACTGGAGATGTGGGCGCAAGCCGGTGTGACCACGGTCCGGGATTTGGGCGCACGGTATCCTTTTACCCTTTTCCCCACCCGCGACCTGAACAACACGGACCCCAATCTGGCAACCGTGCTATCTGCGGGCCCCCTCATCACGGTTCCGGGTGGCTATCCCATTGTCGGCAGTAATTTCCCATCTTTGGCAGTCGTAAGCCCCGAGCGCGCCGAACAGGAGGTCACCCAATTGATTGCCGATGGGGCGGACGTGATCAAGATCGTTGTCGATTCGGGCGATGGCCTACCGACGCTCTCCCTGGAAACGGCTTCCGCCATTGTGGAAACGGCCCACCGGTTGGGGGTTTCGGTTGCGGCCCATATCGGGAACTTGCGGGACCTGGAACTTGTCCTGGATGCGGGCGTGAACGATTTTTCCCATATCGTGCCCGGACGGATCCCCGAGGATGTCCTCGAGCAAATCGTTGCGGAAAACGTATATTGGATCCCCACACTTGAGACCGCGGGCGGTTACGATGCAGGTAATATCCGCATATTTATCGATGCCGGTGGACAGATCGCTCTCGGCAACGATAGCGGGATGCTGCCCGGGATGGAGTTGGGCATGCCCCTGCGGGAGATCGAGTACCTGCAGGCGGCAGGCATGACGCCCATGGAGATCATCCTCGCTGCCACCCGGAATGCCGCCCACGTTTGTAACCGGGGAGATACGCTTGGCACGCTGGAAGTGGGCAAAATTGCCGATATCCTGGTGATCAATGGCGATCCCTTGGAAAACCTGGGAGCCTTGAAGGATGTGCGCATGGTTATCCATCAAGGCGTGATCGTTCGTGATTCAACTCGACCATAAGAGAATTCGTTAGGGTTTTCTCTGCGACCTTCGCAGTCTCGGCGGTTAAATCGGCATTCAATCCACTAAAGCCAAAGAACCGGTATGTACTGCTCGTTGTCAGTGAGTAGTCAGGTGCAGGCGTTCCAGAATGGTTTCGCCATCGGCCGTATCCGGCTCAACCAGCAGGCTATTTGGCACATCGATCCCGAACGGCACAGCTTCGACTGAAAGAATTCCCCTATGATCCATCTCCACCAGCACCAGTGCGCTTTGGCGGGTATCATCCAGCCCATATTGATCGAAGAGGGCGTTGCCCAGGCTGTAGAGTACCAGCGTCTTTCCGTCATCGAGCCAGGCGGATTCCTGCAGCACGTGCGGATGATGTCCCCAGATGACCGTTGCCCCGGCTTCCGCCAATCGACTGGCGATCTCTTTCTGGCGATTGCTGGCGCCGCCCTGGTATTCCATCCCCCAGTGGATCGAAATAATCACAATATTCCCTGCCTGGTGTTCTGCTTGAACGATTTCAACTGCTTGAGAAATATCGAGCGGAGCGGAAACATCATCGAG
>JBFYSM010000591.1:0-3178 GCA_041301605.1 Chloroflexota bacterium
AGATGTACAAGGCGGGTTCCGGTGAGATCGACTGGATCGAAGCTCTGGAACGCATGGCCAGCAAGGGCAAGCCATTTTTTGTGGCCACCGGCGCGTCTACGATTGCATCAGCACCAGTTGCTTGTTAATTTTCAGGATGGCATGAACCGCTTTTTGCACTTCTCCAATCGTAGACGCGCCGGTGGCCACAAAAAATGGCTTGCCCTTGCTGGCCATGCGTTCCAGAGCTTCGATCCAGTCGATCTCACCGGAACCCGCCTTGTACATCTCCACGTAAGGGTCAAGGAAATCAATTGCATCGAAATCGTAGGGGGCCGAGAAATAATCGATCCTGGCATCCATGCACTCTTCCTTCAACGTCAACGTCCATTCGAAGGGGATCGAGGCTGCCCGGTACACCTCCACCACGGATTTCTTCCACTTCGCCTGGTGCGAGACCTGGGCATTCATGTGAGTAAAACCATAATCCGAAACGATCTTCGGGGCGTCGAAATTCTGGAACTTGGCTGCATCTGCCCCAGCCTCCTTCGCCAGGCGGATCAGCATCCTGGCGCGCTCGAGGTTGCCATCGTGGTTGGCGGCGATGTCAGCGATGAAGTAGGTGGGATGGTTTAACCCAATGGTGCGTGAGCCAATTTTGATTTCCATAAGTTCCTCTGTTTTTACTGTCATTACTCCGGTGGTCTCGATACGGCGGCAGTCACCGATGATCGAGTAGCGAAGCGTATCGAGGCCCGTTTTAACAGGCCGCCTACTCGACCACCTTTACGAAACCTGTTGATAACTCCGCATTTTCTGTGGATAACCCTGTACAAACTGTGTATAAAACTTTGCAATCCCTGTGGAAACTCCTGGGATATCCATGGCAAGGTCAGTGGATAACTTGTGGACAGACAGCCGCAAATTGTGGGATCGCCGGGCTGTGAGATTGGAAGCCTCGACGGAGATGGGATGAATCAGGCTTTCTTCGAACCCAAACTGGCGGGCAATGCGCAGGCCGAAATCATACTTCGTCAACGCCTCGGACCCGACCACATGATACAGTCCCGACAGGCACTTCTCCAACATCTGTACCAGGATCTCGGCCAGATCCCCGACGAACAGCGGGCAGAACCAGATATCGGTAAAACCGTTGCAGGCTTCCCCGGCGGACAGGTGGTTATAGAAAAATTCGGAAAGGCTGCGCTTGCCGCCCAGGCTCCAGCCGAAGAAATTGACACGCGCCACGATGGCCTCCGGATAAGCCGAGAGCACATTCTGCTCGCCTTTCAGCTTGGTGGCCGAGTAAACACCCGGCGGGTTGGGAAGATCCGCTTCGGTGTAAATGCCGTCTATCGTCCCATCGAATACAGAATCGGTCGAAAGATGCACCAGGCGGATCCCATTCCGGGCGCAGGAGGCAGCCAGTTCACCGGGCAGATCTGCATTCAGGCGTTCGGCTTCCGCCGGGTTTTCCTCGCAGGCTTCCAGGTTCGCCAGCGCCGCGCAGTGGATGACAGCCTCGGGGCGGATCATGCCCAGGACGCGGTCAACAGCCCCAGGATCCAGCAGGTCCGCGTTCACCAGGCGAAAAGGCACTGCTCCGAGCTGGCTGCGATCCACGCCAATGATCTCATGCATGGTATACACCAGCAGACTCAGGTTCAGTCCCAGTAACCCGCTTGCCCCGGTGACCAGGATACGCACTTAGCCCTCCAGCTTTCCGGCTGCATAGGCATCTTCAAAAGGCAGGATGAATTTCTTGATGCCTTCCACATCCAGCCATTCGGTGTTGTTGTCGCTGGAATAGCGGAAACCATTCGATAGCAGTTTGCCCTTGTTTTGCCACTGGTAACCGAACCACAGCGCCTCAGCCGGCTGGACAACATACATCCGCTCCATTTCCACGGTGGTGCGGGCTTCATCTTCCGAGATCAGCACTTCATGCAGTTTTTCACCGGGACGAATGCCAATGATCTCAATTTCAGCTTCCGGTGCGATGGCCTTTGCGAGATCCATCACGGTGGTGCTGGGGATCTTGGGTACGAAAACTTCCCCGCCTTCCATCTGCTCGATGCAAGTGATGACAAAATGCACACCCTGTTCCAGAGAGAGCCAGAAGCGCGTCATGCGATCATCCGTAATGGTCAGCCTGCCAGTAGCGCGCTGCTTGAGGAACAGCGGCACAACCGAGCCGCGCGAACCGACCACATTGCCATACCGGACGCAGGAGTAACGGGTGGCCATGCCGGCCGCATAGGCATTGGACTGTACCACCAATTTTTCAGCCGCCAGCTTGGTCGCACCGTACAGGTTGACCGGGTTGACCGCCTTGTCGGTGCTGAGCGACAATACCTTCTTGACACCCGCGTCGAGGGCGGCCTCCACCACGTTGGCGGTCCCCATGATATTGGTTTTGATCGCCTCCATCGGGTTGTACTCACAGGCCGGGACCTGTTTGAGGGCCGCGGCATGGACAACGATATCCACCCCGTGCATGGCGCGCACGAGGCGCTCCCGGTCACGGACATCACCGATGAAGTAGCGCAGGGCCGGGTGATCGAAGCCGCCCACGCGCATCTCGTGCTGTTTGAGCTCATCCCGGCTGTAAACGATGATCTTCTTCGGTTGGTGCTCCTTGAGCATCACTTCGATGAACTTCTTGCCAAAAGAACCGGTCCCGCCGGTAACGAGGATGATTTTATCTTTCCAATGCATCATTGCTCCTAGAAAAGGAAAACGGGGATTAGCTGACGCTCCCCGGTTTTCGAATCACGATCAACGGGTACTGCCCATTCTCACCGAAATATTTCGGGAAACGATCCTCCAGCCAGAAGACCAGCCGCAGCCAGAGCCGCCCGCCAAGCCAACCGTGCATCACGGCCCGGGTGAAACGCACGCTCAAACTGCGCCAGGAACGGATCTCGGCCGGGATGCCCAAGCGGGTGAATTCGGCCTTGAGCGGGGCAGGCTCCCAGTGAACCGTGTAGGTTCCGGTGGGTGCAGCCCGATCGGGCTGCACAGCAGGAGCGGTGGGAGAGGCAACCTTTCGCTGCAGGATGATCCGGTTGAAACGCTCGGCCCACTTGTATATGAAACCCTGGAGTCTGATCGTCCATGCCAGTTTTTGCATTAAGGCCGGGGTCTGCCATCCGTTGACAACCGCTGCACTTCGCCCCGGCCGGAGCGTGCGATAGAG
>JBFYSM010000019.1:0-5528 GCA_041301605.1 Chloroflexota bacterium
TGCTTCGCGACAACTCCGCGCCGGTAAGCCAAACCGTTGGGCGACAAGCAAAACTTTTTCCGGCTTCCACGGCATGGTTATCGATTTTGTAAAAAATGCCACGTCACTGGCACTCCCCCTACATAGCTTACCGGCGGTCTCACATCACGAGACCGCCGGTCTTTTTATCTTTCCTCACGCCCTTCCGAACAGCGCCTGGAAATACGTCTTGACCTTGATCGCCTGCCCTGATAACAGGGTCTGGGCCCGGAACATATTGGCCACCAGGCGCACGATGAGCACGGCCGTCAGCGCCAGCAACACGGCTGCCAGAGGCGGGTGCCACCAGGGCACCCCGCCCGCCGATAGGCGCGCCATCATCGCCACCGGGGCCGAGAGCGGGAACAGGCTCAATCCGGTCGCGATCGGGCCGTTGGGATCGTTCATGAAGACGCTGCTGCTGAAGAACAGGGGGATGATCAGCGGCAGCATGATCACGAAGGTCACCTGGGATGCCTCGCGCAGGTTGGGAGCCAGGGCACCCAGCCCGGCCATCAGGCTGGCATAGGCGGCGTAACCGAGCACGAAGAACACCAGGCCCCAGATGACAAAGGAAGCCGGCAGGTTGATGGCAGAAACCAGTTGGAAGGTCTGGCTGGAGCGGTTCAACAGGACGGTCCCCACGCTGACCCACAGGATGGTTTGCAGCAACCCGACCAACCCCAGGCCGATGATCTTGCCGGTCAGCAACTGGCGGGGGTTGACCGAGGTCAACAGGATCTCGACGATGCGGTTCTCCTTTTCTTTCGAGATGTTGCTGAGCAGCAGGCTGGCCGAGCCCATGATCAACATGTAGAAAACCAGCGTGACCGCATAGGGGGTCCAATAAGCCAGCGGGTTGTTTTCATCCGGGCCTTCCGTGCCAGGAGGGGCCAGGGAGATATCCTGCAGGTCCAGCGGGCCATTGACCAGGTTGGAGAACAGGATGTCGCCGCCAACCAGGTTGACCTGCAGCACCCATAGGAAGATGCTCGACTGGTCGCCATCGCCTGCCAGGGGATTGAAATCCGGGCGGATGTAGGTGACCTGGCCAGATTGGATGTAATCATCCGGGACGATGTAGAAAGCGGAGATCTCCCCATTCGCCAGTGCGGTCCGGGCCGCGGCTTCGTCCGGGAAGGGGATGAACGTGCCGGGCGGGACGGTTTCGGGCATCTCGCTGATGACGCCGCTCAGGTCTACGTAGCCTTCGGGGCGCGTCTCCTGCGGATCGGTAAAGATCTGGCCGACGGCCGCGGCTGTCCCGGTGTCGCGGTTGATCCAGCCGACCACCCCGAAGATCAGGGCGCCGACCAGCGGGATGCCCAGTGTCGCCAGCCAGAAAGACGGGCGGCTGACGATGGTGATGATTTCGTTCTTGAGAACAAGAAGGGTTTTATTCATGAGTCAATCCTCAACACAAAGGCCACGAAGGTTCACAAAGGGACACAAGGGAAACCTTTGTGTACCCTTTGTGTCCGTCGTGTTATGATTTTGCAAAAATCTCGCGCCATTTCAGGCGCTTCCCATAGCGCAGCATCCCCAGGCGGAAAGCCCGACCAGCCAGCCAGATTGAACCGACTGCACTCAGGATCATAATGGCCGAACTCGCCACGATCTGCCAGGCGGGAATATTGGTCATTCCCTGGCGGATGAGCATGGTCAGCGGGGCGGTCAGCGGGAACAGGCTCAGGGCGACAACAATCGGAGCGTTGGGACTGCCGATAATGATCCCGGTCAGCATGTAGGGGATCCAGATCGGCAGGCTGATCAGGCCGGTCATCTGCTGGCCCTCGCGCGCTTCACTGACGGTGGCGCCGATGGCGGCCATCAGGGCGCAGACCATCACTAATGCCGGCAGGAGGATGGTGGCGATCAAAAGCAGCGCCTGGGGGGGAATTTCGATCCCCTGAAGGAATTCGAGTTTCACCCGACCGACCAGGATGCCGATGATGACGAACCCGATCCAGGCCAGGATCTGGGTCAGGCCGATGGCAATATCGCCGATGATCTTGCCGGCCATGAACTGGTTCGATGAGACGGAGGTGATGAGTACCTCCATGGTGCGGTTCTCCTTCTCCTCGACCACGGCCTGCATCAGGTAGCCACCAGCCGTGAACATGGCGATGATGAAGGCAATCGCAGCAATGAATGGCACGAGGATGTTGAACCAACTGTCACTCGACATGCTCCGGCTGCCATCCGCAGACTGGACGATCACCTCGTCACTCTCAACGATGCGCCGGGCGATGGCAGGGTCGGTATCCCTTAGCAGGTTGACCGCCAGGAAATCGTAGAACTGGTAACGGGGTCCGTCCTTCAACGCCTCTGCATGGACGACACTGAGCGTACCGGTCTCCAAGTAATCTTCTGGGATGACATAGTAGGCCTGTATTTCGCCATGATCCAGCGCAGCCATCGCTGCCGATTCATCTGCATAAGGCCGGAATTCAACCGGCTTGTCGGGTGGTTCGATCTCGGGCGGCGGTACAGGATCCGCCAGGATGCCTGAAAAATCCACGTAGCCGACAGGCCTGGCGTCCGTTTCCATGGCAACGATCAGGAAGATCAGCCCGACCATCAGGATGATGACGAAAGGAACGCTGAGCAGGCCCAGCAGGAAGCGCTTGTTGAAAACGTGCCTGCTGTACTCGTGCAAAGCGACATGCCAGGTTTTGCTCATGCCTCCCCTCCTTCTCCTTGCACGACCCGGATGAATATCTCATCCAGGGTCGGCATGGCAATCTCGAACTGCGCCAGGGTCACATCTTTGGCGACCAGGGTCTTCAGGATTTCCTGCGGTTTCATTCCTGCAGCCAAATGCAGCTTGGTGGACCCGTTGATCGGTTCAACCCGTTCTATGCCTTTCAACTCCGGCAGAGGGCCCTCGGCCCGCACCACCACCGCATGCCCTGAGAACTGGTGGCGGATATCTTCCAGGCCACCGTAGAGCATGACCTTGCCGTGATCGATCAAAACGATCCGGTCGCACAGCTCCTCCACTAAATTCATCTGGTGCGAGCACAGTACGATGGTTACACCCTGCTGGTGCTGTTCGCGCAGCAGATCTTTGACCATCTGTGTGTTGACGGGATCCAGGCCGGCGAAGGGTTCGTCGACGATCAGCAGTTCGGGTTGGTGCAGCAGGGTGGCGATGATCTGCGCCTTTTGCTGCATACCCTTGCTGAGTTCCTTGACTTTCTTGGTCTTGTGGGCAGCCAGGTCGAAGCGTTCCAGGTAACCTTCGGAGCGTTGTTTTACATCGGAAGGACTCAGCCCCTTGAGGGAGCCCAGGTAGGCCAGGCAGCGCTCGAGCGGGATATCCTGGTACAGGCCGCGCTCCTCTGGCATGTAACCGATGTGATCCTTCTTGGCCTCCGACATCGCTCCGCCCAGGATGGCAACCGAGCCGGAGTCGGGCTTGAAGATATCCAGCATGCAGCGGATGGTGGTGGTCTTGCCGGCGCCGTTCGGTCCGAGCAGGCCGAAGAGTTCGCCTTTCTCGATGCTGAAGGATACATCGTCAACGGCTTTGAGGGGACCGAAGGTCTTGGTGATGTGGGAAATTTCGACAGTTGGCATGGGATTACTCCTTTGTATTCTCAACGAATTGTTTGAGTTGTTTACGGTAGGAATCGAAGGCCTGGCGGCCTTGATCGGTCAACTGGCACAAGGTCAGCGGGACCTTGCCGCGATAGGTCTTCTCTATACTTACGTATCCGGCCTCTTCCAGTTTTGACAGGTGAACCGACAGGTTGCCCTTGGTCAACCCGGTCTCGCGCTGGAGGTACAGGAAGTCGGCGCTCTCGACCGCTGACAGGATGGCCAGGATGATGGAGCGGGAAGGCTCGTGGATGATGCGATCGACACCAGCCAGAGAACGCAGCTCATCACTCATCGGCTGCCTCGGTGGGAAGCGGGTTTCGGCGCAGGTATTTCCACAATGTCAGGCTGCCGGAAACAAATAAAATCAGGCTCATTGCCCCGGAGAGAACTGCCATCCCAAGGTAGCCGCTCGATCCACTGAAAAGAAGCCCAATGCTGATCAGGAAAGTAATGGCCGCGATAAGATAGTAACGCGAGCGTTTGACCTTCCAGCCAATCATCACCCAGATACCGGTGAACAGGAGGCCCGTCAAACCCGGATTCAGGAATAAGGTGGTATCCTGGCTTTGCGCAGGGAATTTCGAACGGTTCAGGAATAATAACGCCAGGAGGATTACGCTGATGAGCGGCACACCAATCCGAATTGTCCACCTCACCCAGGATTTGAGGGGGCGGCCCTGCCGACTGTAAGCCACATAGCCGGTGCGCGGAAACGTGATCCTTTCCTTGAGCCTCTGCGGCAGCCAGCCGATCAGGAAACCTCCACCCGCAAACACTACCCAGAAGATGATGGTAGAGAAAGTAGAGTTCGAAAAATCAGGGAATGCAGCGAAGGCAGCATAGCAGATTGTCATCAGCAGGCAAAGCCCGCCAAAAGCCAGATCAGGGGTGCCATCCACATAGTCATACTGGAAAACGCGCTGTTGTCGTCGATCGATTTCATCCTTCATCCTGTTCCTCCTGTGGAGCAGGGTTCTGGTGCAGGTATTTACCCAGGAGGATCATCCCGGATACGATGATGACCAGGCCGATCACCATGTAAAACGCTGCCAATCCCACATGGTTACCCCAGGCGCTGAATGCTATGCCAACCCCAAGCAGCATGCTGAAAAGGCCATGCAGGTAGAATCGAGTTAACGAAGTTCGCCACCCTACGAAAATCATGGCAATCCCAAAAAGAATTCCAGTGACGAGAGGCCGGGCCGAGGCTTGAAGTTCCACGCGGGATAGGACAAAAACCATCAACACCAAAGCACCGAGAACAATCACACCTGCCAGGATGGTTTGCCCACGACTTCTCTCTCGCGAGTAACTGACGTAGCCTGTGCGGGGGAAGGTTACGCGTTCCTTTAGACTTTGTACCAACCACTTCATCAGGAACGATCCGCCAACGACGACAGCCACCAACGCGATATCCACCAGGAAGGCAAACCGGTTCCCTTGCAGGATGTGGTCAAGGAAAAAATAGCCTCCGAGGGCCAGGCAAAGCAAGCCAAAGCCTAACTCGAATATTCCATCTGTATACCAATACTGAATGGCGCGCAGTTGGGAACGGGTGGTGGGATCTTTTCGTATCATCTTGCTCCTTATACAAACTGGTTTGCTTCGTAAACCGGTTTGCGACTATGATACACTCTTAATATCAGCCTGTCAAGAGGCGCGCAAAGATGTTATTGTTCCAGCAGCTGCTTGCTGTGCGGAGTGCATCTCCTACCTGAGCATCATGATCTCGTATAGCGCAAGGCCGCGCTCGATTGCATGCACTTCCCCCAGGTCAATGGATAGTTCCAATTCGGTGTTGAAGCGGAAGTAATACGGGTTGGCAAAAATGCGGGCGAGCGGTCTCTGGACAGGTGGGAGTGCCACCAACAAACTGACCGCTTCGATCATCTCCGGTTTGCCCA
>JBFYSM010000022.1:0-3331 GCA_041301605.1 Chloroflexota bacterium
CAACCACCGACTGGCTGGGCCGCAAGCAATCCTTCCACTGGCAGGATGTCACTGGCGTGTACGAGTTCATCGGCTATAACCAACAAACCTGGAGGCCCACCCAGTGGGTTTACACCGTCCAAATCAAAGACGGACGGCGGGTCAAGTTCGATATGGCTTACGAGAAGATCCGCAACCTGGGTATCACGCTCCTGTTGGAAACAGGAAAGATCTTGCTACCGCAATCCCTGGAACTCCTCAAAGCCGGCAAGACAGTTTCATTCGGCGAGCAGATCGGTATCAGCTCGCAGGGTTTCGTCTCCGGCGGGCAGACGCTGGCCTGGGACCAGGTCGACGATATCAAGATCGGGAAGGATGGCGACCTGACCATCCGCAAAGTGAACCAGCACCTGCCCTGGAAACTGGTTATGCACCCGCGCATCGCCAACTTCCCCACCTTCCGGGCAATCCTCCAGCAGGCCATCAAGGGTACCCATGCCGAGCTCGTTTTCGATGATCCGGCCTTCGAGCGCGCACAGGAATTGAACCAGCCCAGGCCGGTTGCCAATATCGGCACCGTCAGCGCCGCGATCGGGTATGATGTGCGCGACCTGTTGATGGAAGGGTTCACCATGGAGGAGATCCAGCGCGTGGTAACGAAGGAGATCACCCTGGCAGAACTCCGCCAGGCCGGGCCGAAATCGAAAAAGAAATAGAGGCTACGGTACGACATGGGAACAAAACGAAACGCAATCCTCGCCCTGAGCGCATTGCTGGTCATCCTGCTCGCCTGCACCCTGAGCCCCACACCGCTGCCTCAGCCAACGGTCGACTTGTCCCAGCAGCCTTCCCCCACACCGCGACCGACGCTCCAGCCCCCGCTGGCCAGCCCCACCCGGCCGCCGCGTGACCCACAGGCCTCGACGATCACGCCAACCAGGCCATCCCCGCCGAAGGCCACCGAAACACGCCCGGTCCAACCCACCCAAACGGAAACCATGGATGACTCTTCCGTGGTGTTCTCACAGGATTATGCCGGGGAAGATGTTTCCGTAGATTATGCCATCCTCAGCGAGGATGGCAACTCGCTGATCGTTTTCCTGGATAACAGCCAGATCCAGGTCATCAACATGGAAGAAGGCTGGGTGGCTACATTCCTGTCCCCGGTGGGATATATCCCATCCAACACCGCTTTTTCAGTCAATGGAACGCAGATCCTAATCGTCGATTACCCCTGGCAGGAGATCGGTGATATCACCCTCTGGCAGGTCATACCCGGGGAAGAAGCCAAGGTGGTTGCCACAATATCCGAGACGGACGCCTGGGTGACCGACCTGGTTTTCTCTCCAGACGGAAAAACGCTGGCGGTGGGCTTCAACGTGGGCGAGATCCGCCTGTACCGCACCAGCGACGGCACACGCCTGCTCACCATCAAGGCCTTCCACGATTTCGTCATGTATATGGCCTACTCGCGGGACGGGCGCTACATCATTGCAGACTCGACTTCCTTCGACTCGAACAGCTATGTATTCAACGCAGAAAACGGCTCGAAGGTAGCCACCCTCTCCACCGAATCCTGGGAACCGGGCCAGGTTTCCTTTTCTCCGGATGGCAGGCTGGCCGCCGCCACTGCCGGTGATGGGACGCACATTTTCACCACCAGCAACTGGCAGGCAACCGGCGTGGTGATCGGGGGCGTCTGGAACGGAACCTTCACCTGTGACAGCCAGGGATTCATGGAGGGGATGGGCGACCAGGTCAGCATCTACTCGCTCACCAGTGGCCAGAAGGTCAATACCATCGAAATCCCCGATCCTGGAGATTTCTACTGTCTCGCCGATGGCCGGATGGTGATCCTGGACTGGTTCGTCCGCAGCAACCTGGTGCAGGTCATACTGGCAGAGCCTTGATAAACGTGTGAATTCCACCCGCCACCATCAAGCACGCGGTTATACCATCGCGCTGGTCAGCGCCGGATTCCTTTCCACCACGGCGATCTTCATCCGTTACCTGACCCAAACCTATCAAATCCCCTCGCTGGTGCTGGCCTTCTGGCGGGCTGTTTTCGTGGTTTTGGGCTTGTTCTCCGCCCTTGGTCTGGCGCGTCCCAGGCTCCTACGGGTGGAACGCCGGCACCTGCGCTACCTGATCCTGTACGGGTTCGTGCTGGCGGTTTTCAATTCCATCTGGACCTTATCGGTTGCGCTCAACGGCGCAGCAGTAGCCACGGTTCTGGCCTACTGTTCGGCTGCCTTTACGGCGCTGTTGGGCTGGTGGTTCCTGAAGGAAAACCTGGGCTGGGTGAAGATCCTGGCTGTCCTGTTCAGCCTGGGCGGCTGCGTGCTGGTCTCGGGTGCGCTCGACCCGTCAGCCTGGCAGCTCAACCTGGCTGGCATCCTCACCGGTATTCTGTCCGGCCTGCTGTATGCCATCTACAGCCTGATGGGGCGCTCCGCTTCGCAACGCGGCCTGAACCCCTGGACAACCCTGGCCTACACATTCTCTTTCGGGGCCATCTTCCTGCTCCTGTTCAACCTGCTGCCCGGCGGATTACTGCCCGGCGCGGCTTTACAGCCATCCGAACTGCTCTGGCTGGGAGATCAATGGGGCGGCTGGGGCATCCTGCTGCTCCTGGCCATCGGGCCCACCATCCTGGGCTTTGGGCTGTATAACGTCAGCCTGGGCTACCTGCCATCCAGCGTGGCCAACCTGATCGCCACTTCCGAACCGGTCTTTACGGCTGCAATCGCATACGTTCTGCTCGGCGAGAGGCTGGATTGGATACAGGTCAGTGGCGCCCTGCTGGTGCTGGGCGGGGTGCTCTTCCTGCGCATCCATGAAGGCCGTCTGGCAACTGAAAATCGGTAGTAACGACTTTAGTCGTTACACTTGCATAGAAGCGACTGAAGTCGCCACTACGAAGCCATTTTCTAGAAGTGATGATAACGAATAAGGTGTGAAATGAAACCAAAACTTCAGGCGGTCATGAACCTCGATGAAGGGGAAGAAATCGTTGGCGGGTGGGCTGCGGCCAAAATCCCCCAGGTTGGCATCTACAAGCTGCTGGCCAAGAAGCGCAAGGATGGCATCATCGAATGGGCGCACTTCGTCCAGCGCGACAACGGGCTGAGAGACAGGGTTTCGCGCGGTGAGTTGGAGAGTTACGAACAACTGGAAGAAGTGCTCGAAATCATGAACCGCAACCTGAAGAAGTTCTTCGGTGTAAACATGAAACCTGCCGAGTACGATGTCTATTCGTTGGATGGGAAGAAGGCTTCGCCAACAAAACAGTAGGAAGATCGAGGTGATTGTTCCAATTTTGGTAAAGCCTATAGCTGACAAGGGTTTTCTC
>JBFYSM010000033.1:0-14092 GCA_041301605.1 Chloroflexota bacterium
TGCACCCATCCCTGTGAGTTCAACTGCCGCCGGGCGGAGATCGACAAGCCAGTCGCTGTCCGCCTGCTCAAGCGTTTTGTCACTGATTGGGAATTGACCAAGAAAAAGACCCGCCGTAAACCAAAGATCGAAGCACCTGCCCCGAATGTACCGAAGGTGGCCGTGGTCGGAGCCGGGCCGGGCGGGATGGCCGTTGCCGAACGCCTGGCGCGCCTGGGCTACCGGGTGACGGTTTTCGAGAAACTGCCGGTCATCGGCGGCATGATGGCCGTTGGCATCCCGGAGTATCGCCTGCCCAGGGATGTGATCGCCCGGGAGTACAGACACATCAAAAATCTGGGTGTAGAACTTCGCCTCAACACGGCCATCGGCCCGAATGGGAAATACACCCTGGATAACCTGTTTGCAGATGGTTACCAGGCAGTCTGCCTGGCGGTCGGTGCCCACCGCAGCCAGGATCTGCGAATCCCAGGTGAAGAACTTCCGGGCGTAGTTCACGGCATCGACTTGCTGCGGGCGATCAACCTGTCCCGGCGGGTCAAGGATCCGCAATATAAATCCATGCTGCAACAGGTGCTCCATAAAGGAGCAGCGACCCGCGTGGCCGTGCTGGGTGGCGGCAACACGGCCATGGATGTCTCCCGTTCGCTGCGGCGATTGGGTGTGAAGGATGTGCGCATACTCTACCGCCGAACGCGGGCCGAAATGCCGGCCATGCCCGAGGAGATCGAGGATGCCGAGCATGAGGGTGTGGTTATCGAATACCTGGTTTCGCCGGTGCGCGTGCTGGGCAATGAGAAGACCGGTGTCCGGGGGCTGGAATGCATCCGCATGAAGCTGGGCGAACCGGATGCCAGCGGACGGCGCAGACCGGTTCCGATCGCTGGCAGTGAATTCGTCATCAAGCTCGACCGGGTGGTGCTGGCCATCGGTCAGGCCCCCGACCTGGAGTTCCTCGGACCCGGTCACCAGATCGCCATTACCCGCAGCGAACGCATCAACGTGGCAGATGTCAGCTTCATGACCAACCGGCCGGGAGTCTTTGCGGTCGGGGATGCTGTCACCACCGACAAGATGGTGGTTATCGAAGCGATCGGGATGGGCAAACAGGCCGCGGCAGCCATCGATGCTTACCTGAAGGGTCAACTGCCCCGGGACTTGGTGGTGGATGCCCGTGAAGTGCCCATTGCCCGGCGAGTCTTGGCAGAGTCAGAATTGACACCCGTCCCCCGCATTGCGGTGCCAACCATTCCCTTGGAGCAACGCGTCAGCAGTTTTGATGAGATCGAGCTGGGCTTTACGGCTGAACAGGCCATCGCCGAAGCCCGGCGCTGCCTGGCTTGTGGGCCTTGCAGCGAATGCCAGGCCTGCGTGCAGGTTTGTGAGACGGGGGCGATCGTACACGATCAGCATGAAACCTACCATGAGTTGGATGTGGGTGCGGTCCTCTATGCCGATCAACAGAAGGATAATGGGTGGGGTGTAGAACCAGGCATCTATCACCTTCCCCCGCAGGATGAGTTGGCCGCTTCCGCAATTTCGGCGCATGTGCTGGGCAGTATGAAGGAGCGGCTGGCCCTCCCGGTTATTACCAGTTCTGGATTGCCGGAAGGCACTGGCCGGATGGGAGTTTTCATCTGCCAGTGCGGTGACCAGATTGCCGGGGTGGTGGATACGAATGTTGTGCGTGGGCAGGCTGGCAGCCTGCCAGATGTGGTCTACGCGGATGTTCTGCCCTTCGCCTGTTCGCCGGAGGCTGCCGGGCGGATCGGGCAAACCATCCGGGAACATGGTTTGAACCGTGTCATTTTGGCAGCCTGTTCCTGCTGTGCGGTGGATCAGATCTGCTTCAGCTGCACCTACCAGCGGATGCGCTGCAAATATAACCTACAGGGATTGGATTGTGCCACTCCCGTTCACTTCGAGTTCGTCAACATCCGTGAACAGTGTGCCTGGGTGCATGCCGACGATCCGCAGGCGGCCACGGCCAAAGCAACTGTGTTGGTTTCAGCTGCCGTTGCCGCGGCGCGCGCCGGAAAGGCCAATTGGGTGGGTAGTCGCAAGGTGGAGCGTTCGGTGTTGATCGTCGGCAGTGGGTTGGCTGCTTCCCCCTGCAAGCGCATGCTCGAACGGCAGGGGATACCAGCTTTCCGCTTCCGGGGGCTTCCGGAGCACATCGAAAGGACGGGCGGGCAATACCGGGCGATCAGGGGTGATCAGGTATTGTCAGCATCTGCGCTCGTGCTGGCGCCAAAGGATACAAGGGAAATGGAACGCATCTCATCAGCCCTGGGTCGCGAGCCGGGCTGGGATACCTTGGAAACTCACCTGCCGGGCATCTTCGCCTGCAGCCCTGAATTGGATGGTGAGTTGATCGGCGCGGCAGCAGTTGCACGTGTGTCTGCCTGGCTGGGACGGTTGGAGCGCCATGCCCCGTTTTCCGCCTATGTGGATCCCGAACGCTGCCGGGCATGCTCTACCTGCATCAGTATCTGCGAGTTCGACGCGCCATCACTGAAGGAGATTGCGAAAGATCGTTTCGCTTCCTGGATCGACCCGGCCATCTGCACCGGCTGCGGGACTTGTGCGGCGCACTGCCCATCGGGTGCAATCACCAGCAGCTATATGAGCGATGTTCAGTTACATGCCATGTTGAAGGCCATGCTATCTGGAGGCCCGTTCGATACGCAAATCCTGGTCACCGAGGCGGCATCATGACTGGACCGAAAGTGATCGTCTTCACTTGCAATTGGAATGCCTACAATGGCCTGGAAACGGCCGGCGCGCAACACAGCCGGTATTCCCCATCGGTCTACCCGCTCAAGGTGATGTGCCTGGGACAGATCAGCCCAGGCATCATCCTCAAGGCTTTCGAGAACGGCGCAGATGGTGTGTTGCTGCTGGGCTGTCCGTTGGATGAATGTCACTTCGAATTCGGCAACCGCCGGGCTGAGGAGGTCTTCCAGGAGGCCAGGAAACTGGCTAACCTGCTCGGTTACCGCAATGAACAACTGCAATTGGATTGGCTCGCTGCAGGTGATGGGCAGGGGTTTGTTGAAAAGATCGAACACTTCCTGGCTGGGTTGTATGAGGGACAGCGCCAACCATGAAACCAGTGCTGGAATTCGTTGACACCCATAAACTATGGTATTGCCTGGATTGCGGCAAGTGCGGCGCGGCCTGCCCGATCAGCCGCCATGAGACCCGCACCTTCACGAGCCCGCGCACCCTGATCGAGAAAGCCGTCCACTGCGGAATGGATGAGGTGATGGATGAGCCGCTCTTTTGGTCCTGCCTCACCTGTTACCGTTGCAGCCAGGTTTGCCCATCGGATGTTCACTTTTCGGAATTTATGCGTTCGGCCCGCAGCCTGGCGCGAGGCCACGACCGTTCCGGGGATTGCACCCACGGCGGGATGATCCAGACCTGGGGCCGGATGATGACCAACCCGGATATGCGCCAGAACCGCCTTTCCTGGGTCACCAGTGACCTGAAGTTCTCGGAGGATTCCGATACACTCTATTTTGTTGGCTGTATGCCGTATTACGATCCGCTCTTCCGCAAACTGGGCGTGGAAGGGGTGGAGATCGCCCAGGCGGCGGTGCGCATCCTGAACCACCTGGGCATCAAGCCCCAGATCCTGGCTGACGAACGCTGCTGCGGACATGACCAACTCTGGGAAGGCGACCTGGATACCTTCCGCGCCCTGGCCGGGTTGAACATCACTCAATTGAAAGCCAGCGGCGCCAAACGGATCGTGACTACCTGCCCGGAGTGCGCCCGGACCCTGAAAATGGATTACCCGGAATATGTTGGGGATCATGGCCTCGAAGTGATCCACCTGGCGCAACTGCTGGCTGATGCAGGGCTGGACTTGCCGCCGCAAGCGGATGATGGCCTTGTCACCTACCAGGATCCCTGCCGCCTGGGGCGCCACCTGGGCGTCTATGATGCCCCCCGCCAGGTGCTGTTCGATATTGGGCTGGAACTGGTTGAGATGCCCCACCATGCTGCCACCAGCCTGTGCTGTGGTACGAGCTGCTGGAGCGCCTGCGGTCAGGTTTCCAAGAGCATCCAGGTCGAGCGCCTGGAGGAGGCCAGGGCCACCGGGGCGGAAACCCTGGTCACGGCATGCATCAAGTGCCAGATCCATTTCAAGTGCGCCCAGAACGATCCGCTTCTGGGAGAGCGGGTCGGCATCAAGATCCAGGACCTGACCACCCTGGTCGCCGGGCGGCTGTTCGGGGATACAAAGCGCAATCCAAAACAGGAGGTGCCTGTTGTCAGTCGATAACTTGCGTATTGGTGTCTTTGTGTGTGACTGCGGCTCGAATATTGCGGGTGCCGTGGATACCGAATCCGTGCGGGCATATGCAGAAAGCCTGCCGGGGGTTGTGGCAGCCATCCGCAATAAATACACCTGTGCCGATCCCGGTCAGCAGGAGATCCAGCGTGCCATCCGCGAACACAACCTGAACCGGGTGGTGGTGGCTTCCTGCTCTCCGGCTTCCTACGAGCCGATCTTCCGCAAGTGCATCCAGGGCGCGGGCCTGAATCCATACCTGCTCGAAATGGCCAACATCCGCGAGCACTGCTCTTGGGTTACGCCAGGTGACCGGCAAGCGGCCACAACCAAGGCCAGGGGCATCGTGCAGGTGGCTGTGGCACGCGCTGCCTGGCTCTACCCGCAGGATGAGGAGCAGATTGCCGTCACGGACGCGGCCCTGGTGGTCGGCGGCGGGGTGGCGGGCATCCAGGCTGCCCTCGACCTGGCCGATGCCGGTCACAAGGTCTACCTGGTGGAGCGCAAGCCCTCCATTGGCGGCATTATGGCCCAGCTCGATAAGGTCTACCCGGATATCGAATGTAGTATATGAATACTCGGGCCGAAAATGATGGATGTCGGTCGACATCCCAACATCGAGCTGCTGGCCTATACCGAGGTGGAAGATGTTTCCGGTTACGTGGGCAATTTCAAGGTCCGGGTGCGCAAGAAGGCCCGCTATGTGGATGAGACCCAGTGCACATCCTGTGGGGATTGCAGCGCCGTCTGCCCAGTGATTGTGCCGGATGAGTTCCAGATCGGGTTGGGCAGCCGCCATGCGATCCACATCCCGTTCCCCCAGGCGGTGCCGGCAGCCTACATCGTCAATGCGGATGAATGCCTGGGACAGAACCCGATCGCCTGCGGCAAGTGCATCGAAGCCTGCGAGAAGAAGTGCATCGACTTCGATATGCAGGATCAGATTCTTAACCTCGAGGTGGGAACGATCATCGTTGCTACCGGAATGGAAGTATATGACCCGACTGCCCTGGATGAGTACGGCTACACCCGTTACCCGAACGTGGTCACCAGCATGGAGTTCGAACACCTGGTTTCGACCGGCGGGCCGCTGGAGGGACACCTGGGCCGTCCCGGTGACCTGGCCCAGCCCAGGCGCATCGGCTTCATCCAGTGCGTCGGCTCGCGCTCCAATGACCCGCAGCAGGGCAGCCCTTATTGCTCCAACATCTGCTGCATGAACACCATCAAGGCGACCCAGTATCTCAAGGACAACTATCCCGATATCGAGAGCACCGTCTTTTACATGGACCTGCGCGCCTTTGGCAAGGGTTTCGAAGAACTGCTCATGCGCAGCAAGAGCAACGGCGTGCGCTATGTGCGCGGCCTGCCGGGCGAGGTGCGCCAGGATCCAACTTCAGGTAACCTGTGGGTGACCGTGGAAAACACCACCGGCAACCGCCTGGAGACCCACGAGCTCGATATGCTTGTGCTGGCGGTGGGGGCGAAACCGGCGCTCCACACTGAGTCGCTCCGCCAGATGGTCAGCCTCTCGAAATCACCGAGCGGCTTCCTCAAGGAGGCGCATGCCAAGCTGCGCCCGGTGGACACCCCCACCAAGGGAGTCTTCATTGCCGGCTGTGCCGAAAGCCCCAAGGATGTGCGCGAGAGCGTCACCCAGGCCAGCGCGGCGGCCTCGCATGCAGCCATCCTGCTCAACAAGAGCAAGCTGACCGTGGAGGCCATCACGGCTGTAGTGGATAATGACCTGTGTAAGATGTGCGGCCAGTGCGCGGCGGTCTGCCCGTTCAGCGCCATCACTTGGGAGAAGAAACAGGTTGCCCGCATTGCCAGCGCGGCCTGCTCCGGGTGCGGCACTTGCGCGGCCGAATGCAAGTACGGTGCCATTGCCATGCGCCACTTCTCCGACCAGGCCATCTACGCCCAGATGGATGCCATCCTGGATGAAAATCCCCTGGGCAAGATTGTCACCTTTGCCTGCAACTGGTGCTCGTATGCCGGTGCGGATACAGCCGGGGTTGGCCGCATGGCCTACCCGCCGAATGCGCGCATCATCCGCACCATGTGCTCGGGGCGGGTCGACCCGGAGTTCGTCTGGTATGCCTTCCGCAAAGGCGCCCCGGTCGTGCTGGTGTCCGGCTGCCATTACGTGGACTGCCATTACATCGACGCCAACCGCAGCACCACCCGCCGCCTGGATGGGCTGTGGGACGGGCTGGAAAAGCTGGGCCTGCGCCCCGAGCGGCTCCTGCTGGAATGGTGCTCGGCCGCCGAAGGCTCCCGCTGGCAGACGATCATGAAAGAGGCCGAGAAGGTGCGCCAGAGCGTAATTCCGGATGAGATCGATGAGACGCGAAGAGTTCTGCTGGAAGCCAAGGTCCCAAGCCCGCACAACCCGCGCCCCGCCGATGAAGGCCAGCCGGCCCGTTTCGCCTGCCTGCGCTGCGGGCATACCTGGCAGGGAATTTATCATGCGAATGTGGAGCGCACCTGTCCCCAGTGCCGCTCGAATAGCGTTCGCTGGTTGAAATGAATGCAGTTTGGATTAACATAAACGCGATATGGCTGCCGATCCAGTTCCCATCGATGTCAATACTCAGGCGGAAATCGTTCATCGCCTCATGGAGAAATTGAGGGCCTACTACGTATTCCCGGATGTTGCAGAACAGATCTGTGCCTACCTTCAAAACCGCCTGGAGGCTGGAGAATACGCCGATACCACCGATGCCAATCTTTTTGCCCTGGCCTTGACCATAGATGTACAGGAAATCAACCACGATGAACACCTGTGGGTCAGGTGGCATCCGGAACGCCTTCCTGATTACGACGGTCCAATGTATCAAAATCAGGAATGGCAGGATGATCGGCGTCAGAAAGCCGAACTCGACAATTACGGGATTCATAAGGCGGAAAGATTACCCGGAAATCTAGGCTATCTTGACATACGCGAATTCTACGTCGCATCCTGGGCCGGCAATACCGTTGTGGCTGCAATGAATTTCCTGGCAAATACGAGCGGACTGATCATTGACCTTCGCAAGTGCCGGGGAGGGGATCCGGACACGATCGCCCTGGTTTGCAGTTACCTTTTTAGCGGAAAGCGCATTCAGCTTACCAGCCTATACTGGCGGGATGAAGATGTTACGCAGGAATACTGGACTCTCCCTCATGTTCCTGGTAAACACTTTGGGGATAAACCAATTTACCTTCTGATCAGCAAAGAAACTTTCTCGGGTGGCGAGGCATTTGCATACGACCTCAAAACTTACCAGCGCGCCACGCTGGTCGGCGAAACCACAGGCGGAGGTGCTCATCCGGGCTTTTCTCATCGCATCCATCCGCACTTCGAAGCGTTCATATCCAACGGCCGCGCCATCAATCCCATCAGCGGAACGAATTGGGAGGGCTGCGGTGTCATCCCGGATATTTCAGTGCCACAGGAAGAGGCATTCAAGGTTGCCTACCGCATGGCCCTGGAGTCAATCCTTGTAAGTCTTCATGAACCATCATTTGGATCGCTCAAGGCCTTAGCTGAAGAAGTGCAATTGGCCCTGAAGGGGTAGGCGCTTATTTCAATATCCCGGTATTTTTTCGATACCGGCTCTGGGTAATCCTTTTCAAGGCCAGTCGACCGCCAAGGCGGTGTGGATTCCTTACCAGATACTCTATCCTACTCCAATTACGAGGGGTAAAATCGTATCGGAGTATGCATGAAGAACGAAAACATGAATTCTGAAATGGAAACCGGTTCCACTTCTTCCTCGCTGATAAAGCAGACCAGAACCCTGGGAATCTTCCTGGTGGTGGCAGGTTATATCCTCACTTTCCTCACCGCGGCTTGGGGAGAAACGCAATTCACCGCGCTCCAGGTTGTAGTCGGTGTGCTTTTTGGAGTGTTTTATATCATCCTGGGGATGTTCGAAGCGGAAATTTTGCGGCGTTTCCCGGAGAACGCGCACCACGCCTTGTTCTTTTCGATCCAGATTGGCCTTGTCTTCGGCATAGGTTGGACCCTCGGCCCCGGCGGCACCTGGCTGATCGGCCTCCCGCTGGCGAGCGTGGCTGTGGAATGGCTGAAACCGCTCTGGCGCTGGCCGGTTTACATCACGCTACTGGCAGCCATCGTGCTGCCGATCCTGCGTTACTCCACGGTGGAAACAGCCTGGATGAACGCCATTGTCATCGCCACAGGCATCTTTTTCGTGGTGCTTACTTCGCAGTTAAGGATGAGTGAGCAGCGCGCCCGAAAAAAGGCCGAAGGCCTTGCCAGGGATTTGGAATTCGCCAACCGCCAATTGGCCGCATATGCCGCGCAAGCCGAGGAACTGGCTGTCACCCAGGAACGCAACCGACTCGCCCGTGAAATCCATGATAATCTCGGGCACTACCTGACCATCGTCAATGTGCAGATCGAGGCTGCCAGGGTTACACTTGCTTCCGACCCACCGCGTGCCCTGGACGCGCTGGAAAAGGCACAGGAAATTGCCAGGAGGGGATTATCCAGCGTGCGTGAGTCGGTTGCCGCGTTGCGCGTCTCGCCGGTGGAAAACCGTTCGCTCGAGGCAGCCATTGCCGAGTTGGTGGATGAAACGAAAGTTACCGGCCTCGATGCGCAGATCGAAGTACTTGGCTTGCCGCGGGCGGTGGATGAAAAAGTTGCGCTGGCGCTCTATCGCGCTGCGCAAGAGGGATTGACCAATGTATGCAAGCATGCCCGCGCTTCGCATGTAAATGTGGAACTGGATTTTTCCCACCCCGGCAGGATCCGCCTTGCCGTGCGCGACGATGGGGTGGGCGCGACCGATACCAACGGCGGATTTGGCCTGGTTGGGATGCGCGAACGAATCCTTATGCTGGGGGGTGATTTCAAGGTCGAGACCCAACCCGGGCAGGGCTTCCGGCTCGAAGTCACCTTGCCTGATCCTGAAAAAGGTGGGATATGAGCATCCGCGTTCTGCTTGCTGACGACCAGGCGCTCTTTCTCGAAGGGCTGGAAACGCTGCTCTCCATCCACAAAGATATCCAGGTGGTCGGTCGGGCGTCGAACGGACAGGAAGCTGTCGACCTGGCGCTGGAACTTCGCCCGGACGTGATCCTGATGGATATGCAAATGCCCGTCCTGGATGGGATCGGCGCGACGCGACGGGTGAAACAATCCCTATCCGAATGCCGTGTCATCGCGCTGACCACCTTCGATGATAAGGAGATCATCTTCAATGTGCTGCGGGCGGGTGCGGTGGGTTACCTGCTTAAGGATGTCGGCTCGGTGCAACTGGCTGACTCGATCCGCAGGACGGCGCGTGGTGAGTCGATCCTCGATCCCTCGGTGGCAGCCAAGGTGGTGGCCGAGTTCAGCCGCGTATCCAGCCTGGTACCGGCGATCCAGCCCGAAACCCTAGCTGATCCGCTTTCGGAGCGCGAGATCGAGGTGTTGAGGCTGGTTACCGCGGGACTTTCCAACCGCGAGATCGCGGCGCGCCTGTACATCAGCCTCGGCACGGCAAAGAGCCATGTCCATAACCTGTGTGGCAAGTTGGGCGTCCGCAACCGCACTGAGGCGGTGATGCGGGCCAGGGAGTTGGGACTGATGTAACCGGCATTTTTTCCATGCTGAAAGGGCGATGGTCGGATGAACTGACCATCGCTTTTTTGTACCCATGATCTACCCTTTCTCAACTCCCACCTCTACCATTCGGTAGATGACCCTTCGCATGAAAAGATGTAAAGTAGGAGCGTAGGAGTCAACCAATATCATTCAAACGAAAGGAGAAATATCATGGACATGTGGCTCGTTCTCTATTGGGGCGGCCCGATCGGGCTGGGTGTGTTCTTCATTGGCCTGGGTGTGTTATTCATGGGCATCGCCAAGGTTTCCCAGATCGAAAAGAAAAAGTAACCCGCTCCTCCCCCTCAGTATCGGCGGCGGAAACGCCGCCGATACCATGTAATCCTTTGCCTGCAGTTATTTCCAGGATTCATCAATAACTACCAATACCCTGAAAAGGAGAAACGAAAATGAAAAAACTATATCTCTTCCTGGGCATCCTCAGCCTGCTGGTCGCGGCAGGACTTCTCTATGCAAACCTGACCCTGCCACCCGAAAGCCTGATGCTCATGATCGGTGACCAGAACATGCCCTGGCTGGGACCAATCATCTTCGCCGTGGTAGGCGTTGGACTGCTGGTTATAGCCTGGTACGCCCGGCGCAGCGAAGAAGCCGCCGCGCAGCAGCCAAAACCGGAGATGGTTGTGGATCCCGAAAAGGCCGCCCTGAACAAGCGCCTCGAAACTGTCTTCTGGGGCTTATTCCTCATCATGCTCGGCGGTTGGTGGCTCATCCCTGACGAGGTTGCACCCAAGGGCTTGTGGTCCATTGCCGTTGGCTTGCTCTTCCTTGGTCTTAATGCGGCGCGTTATTTCAATAAGATCAAAATGAGCGGCTTCACCACTTTCCTGGGTATCCTATCTCTACTTGGCGGTATCATCGAATTAGCTGGCCTGCTTGACTTGAATGGCGCACTCCTGCTCCTTATCCTTGGCGCGTACTTGATCCTCAAACCGTGGTTCGACAAGCAGGGACTCTTTGGCAAGGCGGAAGAAAGCTGAGTGGGATGGTTGGGGGTGTGGTGAACGGGTTACACCCGTCCACCACACCCTAATAATTGCCTCATGGCCTCTCCCGGATCTCACAATATCCGTTGTATTCATCCACATACACAAAAGCCATGATCACGTTCTCGGGCAATTCCGTTGAGCGTGTATCGCCATAAGCGTACCCCCACCCTGTTTTTGTCACTTTGACCGTCGCCCGGATCTCAAGTGTTTCACCCGCCTGGGCGGATCCGCTCCAATAATATTGCGTGGAACCATATACCCCTTGTTCACCACCTGCCGGGTATTCCACATCCCCCACGGTAAATGCCCCCGGTGGCAGGACCAGTTGAATGGTTACGCTGCTCAGGTCAATCGCGGGACGGATGCGGTAAGTGATGGTTGTTTGGCCATCTAGAACTGGAACAGGATCCAGTACAAGCTCTCGAAAAAGGCGGGGGTCATTCTCTCCAACCGGATAGGCAGAATGGGATATATCCCATTGGTTGGTCGGTTTTTCACCGTACTGAACCCCTTCATCCGTGATGAGCAGGTAAACATCATCCTGTAGCGAGTCTCCTTGAATAGGAAGCGCCTCTCCATGGATCTGGTAATAGCCCGGCTTGGGGAAAATGACCGAGAGTTGTATCTGTTCCTCGGTGTTGGGAGCCAGGGTTCCCTCCCAGGTCAGGTTTCCGGAATGAACGGTGACCAGGTTGGGCATGAACTCGATCGTTGCGTTGCTGTCCTCCAATCCGGATGAGCTTCTGATCCGGAAGAACAAGTCAGTCGGCACCCCCAGCACCGGCTCTTGCGAAAACTCCAGGAACGCATGGTCGGAGATCACGATCGCCCGGCAGGTGCCCTGCAGGCATTCGTGTTGAAAGGCCTCCACCGGCGGGCTGGGCGCGCAAGCTCCAATAATGGGTGGAAAGGGTAACTTTTGCCGCAGCTTATAATGCAGGTTCCACAGGGCAAGGGAGGATTGGTTGATTGAATTCGGATACCCGCATCCTACCGGCCGCACGATGATACAATCCAAATCAACCACACAGGCATTCACATCGGAGGTCTTCAGGAAGAAAGGCTTCCATGCTAGAGCAGCGAGTACCAGGCATAGAAAAATGATCCCCAAAAGCCAGTAGAGGCAAGACCGGGTTTTCTTCATACGGACTCCTCCAATATCCAGACGAATTTTATTATCCCTTTGTTCCAAACATTATCTGCATATTTGTGTTTCACCTCGGATTTGTCAATGCCCTGCCTTTCCCGCTCAACCCTGCTGGAATCTTCCCTTATCGTGTAGAATATCTCCTGACGTAAAATACACTTCCCGGTTAAATCCAAAGGAGACCCTATGCCTAAAACCAACCTGAACGATGCAATCCGCGTTGTCAAGGAAAATGAAAAGATTGCAATGGATAGTTACGCAAAAGCCGCTACCCAGATCACCAATCCTTTCGGCAGGAAATTATTCGAGCAATTGAGCGAGTTCGAAAAATTCCATTACGATAAGCTCACTGCCCTGGAGAAATCTCTACAGGAATCCGGCCTCTATATTCAATACGAAGGCAAGGATTTTCCCCTGCCTCCCGCGTTCGAGATCCTGGCTGCCCAGGAACCCCAGAAAAAGAGCGTCATGCACATCATCACCGATGCGTTGAAACTTGAGAAACAGGCCCAGGATGCCTATGCTTCCCTGGCAATCAAGGTTCCTGATCAGGCGGGTCATGATATGTTCATCAAGCTGTCAGACGAAGAGCACACCCATTTCCTCATCCTCTCGGATGCCTACTGGTCGCTGAACAATACTGGAGCCTGGAATTGGTCTCGCCCGTAAACAGGGGTATCCGGTAGCCTTGATCAGAGCCAGCACAGCCAGGCAATAGCTTCCACCGCTGGATGTTGGCAATTAAAATTTCCAGATGCTTTGAGCGTTGCATCTGGAAATTGTGTTTAATATCAACGCCAGTTCATTTTGATTGACCAAGAATCCACTCCACCCAGGCATCCAGGCCTTCGCCGGTGCGGCAGGAGAGCGGGAATTCCACCAGGTCGGCATTCAGCACCTTCACGCCCCGGCGAAAATAATCCATGCGGAAATCGACGTAGGGTAGCAGATCGATCTTGTTGATCACCAGCCCATCCACGCCGCGGTACATGCCCGGATACTTGTATGGTTTGTCATCGCCTTCCGGGACGGAAGCCACCAGCACAGATTTATGCGTGCCGAGTGAAAAGCTGGCTGGGCAAACCAGGTTGCCGACGTTTTCCACAATCAGAAGATCGAACTGAGAAAGATCCAATTGGTTGAGCGCCTGCTGGAGCATGACCGCATCCAGGTGGCAATCGCCGCCGGTGTTAATCTGGATCGCCGCCTGTGCCCCGGCCGCCGCGGCCCGGTCGGCATCGATGGAGGTGGCAATGTCCCCATCGATGACGGCTACGCGCAGCTTCTCTGCCAGGCGCGGCAGGGTTTGCTCGATCATGGAGGTCTTTCCTGCTCCCGGCGAGGCCATCAGGTTGAGACCGAAGACTCCGGCTGCATTCAGACGCTGGCGGTTTTCCTGCGCCAGGCGGTCGTTTGCATTCAAGATATTTTCGATGATAGAAACTCTTTGGCTCATGCGGTTACCTGCTCCAATTTATTTTCTATTCCACATCAATTGCATCCATGCAGAACTCTTCCCCGGCGATCACCCTTACATGCATGCCCTCGCAGTTGGGACAAACCAACTCCTCCCCCGGAGCATATTCCTGGTTGCAGTCCAGGCACAAAATCTTGGCAGGGATGCGCTCGAAATGCAATTTGGCATCTTTGGCGATCGTATCTTTGGCGATGATCTCCCAATAGAACTGCACCGAGTCATCCACAATGCTCGAAAGTTGGCCGATGACGAGGTAGATATCCATGATCCGTTTGGCGTTTGCCTGTTCTGCATGTCGCAGGGCGATCTCCAGTATCGATTGGGTGACGGGAAGCTCGTGCATGGATCAATTATAGTTGTTCCCGGTTCCAGATCGGCAGGCAGTTCGCTTTGCAGCCTCATCCGCCTCGCTAATTGATCACCCGGAACGCATCCAGGTAGGCTTGCAGGTCATCCCAGACCTGCACCGACTGTCCGGCTGCCGGCACGTATTGCACCTCGATGATGTAGTAGCGGTCGGCTCCCTCGGCAAACAGCCCCCACCGTTCCA
>JBFYSM010000037.1:0-4887 GCA_041301605.1 Chloroflexota bacterium
TAACCAATGATGATGGTGTACAAGCTCCTGGCCTCCTGGCCCTGGCACAGGCCATGCGGGATCTGGGAACGGTCACCGTTTTCGCACCGGATCGCAACTGGAGCGCCTCCGGCCATGTCAAGACGATGGACCGTCCGCTGCGCGCCCGCGAGGTGCTGCTGGCTGACGGTTCCCCTGCCCTGACCACCGATGGCGCGCCCTCCGACAGCGTGGCGCTGGCCCTGCTTGGCGTGGTGAAAGAAAAGATCGATCTGGTTGTCTCTGGCATCAACCCGCACGAGAACATCGGCCACGATGTGACCTACTCCGGCACGGTGACGGCAGCCATGGAAGCCGTCATCGGCGGCGTGCCGGGGATCGCGGTCTCGCTGCACTCGCCGGAGGATTTCCACGGCCTGCTGGATTACAGTACTGCGGCAAAGGTTGCCCGGCGCGTGGCGCAGAACGTGCTCGAACACGGCCTGCCGGAGGGGGTGGTTTTGAATGTCAACGTGCCCTACCTGAAAGAGAACGAACTCAAGGGATACATGATCACCCGCCAGGGACTGCGCCTCTACCGCGACGCCCTGGATGCCCGCCATGACCCGCGCGGCCGCCCCTACTACTGGATCGGCGGCGACTTCCCCATCGGCGTGAACGAGCCTGGCACCGATTACGGCGCGCTGAAGGCTGGCTTTGTTTCCATCACGCCGCTGCAACTGGATTTGACCGCGCGCGAGGTGATGGAGGAGATAAAGCAGTGGGAGTGGAAATAGAAACTAAGAGGAGGCGCATATGGCGCAAAAAGCGAGAAACAAGAGCCCTCAGCAGAACTCACTTCCGAAAGAGGAGATTACAGGTTTGGCCCTCTGGAAACGCCGCGGGACAGAAGATGTCTACTTCCAGCGCGAGGCGCAGGTCAACTTCTGGACGGTGATGGGCGGGTTGGCGATGGCCGCCCTGCTCACGCAGTTGTCCCCGCTCCTGGATGAACTCCGGCAGGGGCGCTGGTACCTGGTGCTTTACCTGGTGGCATCCATTTTTGTCATTGCCAGTTCCTGGGTACAGACCTCCTGGGGGAGCCTGGTGCTGAAATGGCCGATCTCGATCTTCACGACCGTGACCACGCTCTTTGGGATGCTGGTGCAGTCCATCCAGTGCCTGTTGGTCACCTATCCACCTGGCTGGCTGGCCGCGTGCGCCGGGATCATTTTCTTTGCCCTGGTGGTCCAGGTCTATTTTGCTAAATCGGGGGCATGGCAGGTCTTTTCACCCACATCCATCAAACGATTCAAGTTCACCAACTGGATATACTTGTTCGTTATGCTGATCTGCCTCGCAGGTGCTTTCCAACTCTTCCGTTATCCTTCCCAAACCGCAAAAATGGTCTGGGGATTCGTTGTTCTGTTCTTCTCAGTAGCAGCCCTCTACATGCAAAACAGGGGGATGCAGGAAGAAAAGAAGGAACTGGGAATCCCCTGAAAGCCGGCAATTGGAGTCCTCCATGGACCTGGGATCGAGTACGCTATCCGGAATTTTGACCGGCCACTTCTCCCGCTACCCGGCCATGCAAGTGCAGGATGTCTATAAACTGCTGTTCCAGGCCGCCATGGGCAGCGAACACGCCATCCAAAACCCGCAGGCAGCCCGAAAATGGTTGGAGGAAGAGATGGTAAACCTCGGTGACGGTCCGGACGAGCCGCTGGTGGATCCCATCTCGCCGGGTGGTATCGTGCGCATCCATCTGCGCCCTTACATCCAGAATGGGGCAAGCCTGGATGCACTCCTGGATGCTTTCATCCGAACCGCGAACGAATTCGTAGCCACCCCCGACCGGCTACCTGCGTATGGTCAACTGGCCGTTGAAATGGCAATAAGAGGCAGGCTATCCTTCAGTTCCTCCAGGATCGGTGAATTCTGGAAAGAGATGGCCGGGCAGGGCTTTCCCGCTGTCCACCATTCGAAGGAATATGTCGCTGCCTATCGTCCGGCGTACCGGGTTATCCTCTGGGAGTTGTTGCGAGATGATCGCTTACCCTTGCGAAGGTTTCGCCGTGGCCAGAGATCACATTTCTAACCAGCGTATCCTTTGTTCCTGAATTCTGTCAGCAGGATAACCTTCGCAAGGCTTTCGGTGACAAGAAAGTGAGTTTTCATGCCACGCTTTACCTCCCCTCCCAACTTGAAGGAATTCCAGGCCCAGGTGTGGAATATCGTGCGCCAGATCCCATCTGGGAAAGTGGCCGCCTATGGGCAGATCGCCCAAATGATCCCCCCGCCGCAAGGCATGGATGCCAAGGCCTACCTGGCCTTCGGTCCGCGCTGGGTGGGTGGGGCGATGGCAGCCTGTCCCAATGATGTGCCCTGGTGGCGGGTGATCAATTCGAAGGGCGAGATCAGCCTGCGCCCCGGAGGCCAGGAACAACGCCAGCGGTTGGAAGCCGAAGGGGTCGAGTTCGATGAACGCGGCCGGGTGGATCTGAAGCGCTTCCGGTGGGATGTTTCACCCGATCAAGCGGAAGAGGAGCAACCGCGCTTGTTCGATTAGCTATGAAACCATACCGGTTTCCTGGCCCGGATATGCAGGAAATAGGATACCACCTGCGCATCCTGGACTTCCGGGCAGGCGCGCACGGTTTCATCACTGGGGCGAGGTTCCTCAACCCGCTCCAGTACCAGTCCACTTTCGATCAATAAATTCAGCCACTGGCTCAGGATGCGTGTAAAGCGCGGCAGTTGGAACTTGCGCAGCCCTTCCGTCACCTCCGGCGGGGCTGCCCCGAAGAACCCTTCCACAATATCTCCATCCAGGTTCCGGTAGTAATCGCCCACTTCGATGGCATACGTGACGCCATGCTCATCACGCAGGTTGCGCCGGTGGGGTGGATTGAAGCAGGGATGTATGATCGAGAACTGCACGAACCCGCCCGGCTTCAGGACGCGGTGCACCTCGGCCAACACCTGGCCGGTTTCCGGGATATCCATGAAACTCATGAAGCCGGTTGCAAAATCGAATAACGATCCGGGGAACGGCAACTCCACAGCGCTGGCGACCTGGTAACGGATAGGGGGAGCATCCCGACCCGCATAATCCCTGGCGTGCCGGACGAACCGCGCCGAGATATCGATGGCGGTCATGTGTGCGCCTCGCTGGGCCACCAGCCGGGTATTGTGGCCCTCGCCGCAGCCGATATCCAGCCCGGATAACCCATCCACATCCGGGAGCATCTCGAGGAAAGCCGGCGTATTGAGATAATCGCGGTAGACATCGTACCCTGCCCGGGAGAGCTGGGTCCACACATCGGCGTTCCCATCCCAGTAGCGTCTTACTTGATTGTGATCCATTCCTACCTCGGCTCATTCTGGCTTGTGACACATCCACAGAAGATATAGCAAAACAGGGAGTATGTAGTCAACTGCATGTTTATTGACAAAACACGAAAATCGCATATATAATTAGTTAATCTAACTAATTATATTCAGGAAAGCCATGGAAAAACTTCTCATTGATTTTATCAACACTTTGGATGTATCTCTCAAGAACCTGCAAGAGGAGATTGGGGATCGTTCCGGGTTTCTCAAACTCACGATCAGCCAGTTCCAGTATATCGATGCCATCCATGGGTTAGGGAGACCCACCATTACCGATATTTCCAACAGATTGAATATCACAAAGGCTTCCGTAACAGCCGGGGTCAACAAACTCATCGCGATGGGATACGTTTCCAAAACCCAATCAGAAACAGATAAGCGTGTATTCCATGTCAGTCTAACTGAAATGGGCAACCAATTGGTTACAGCCAAATACCAGGCGCTCAAGGATTATGAAGCTTTCGTTGTTGCTGCCCTGAGCGAAGAGGAGGCCCGCCAGTTTGAAGTCATTCTAACCAAATTGGTGCAACGGTTCAAGCAGGCATGATGCTCACAAACCATGCAAACATCACAATTACAAAGAGAAAATATGTTCATTACAATTCTGACCATCGGCTCGCGAGGAGATATCCAACCTTATATTGCGCTGGGGGTTGAACTAAAAAAAGCGGGGTACGGGGTGCGCATGGCGACCTTCGAAACCTTTGAAACATTTGTGAAGCATTTTGGATTGGAATTTTATCCCATAAAAGGGGATGTTTCCCAGGTCGCTTCCAGTGAAGAGGTTCGAGGTGCCAGGCAGGCCGATAATCCGCTCCGGGTTTTGTTCAGTTTCAACAAACTGAAATCCTATATCTTTGAACTTCAGAAGGAACTTTTCCAGGCATGCCAGGGATCGGATGCCATTGTTTACCATCCAGGCGCAGCGATCGGATATTTCATTGCCCAACAGCGAAAGATACCCGGCATCCTTGCCACTCCTTTCCCGATGACCCCCACGAAAGAATACCCGGCATTGATCTTCTACAACGCCGTTCGCTTTGGAAAAGGATTCAACCGGGCAACGCACAAGATCTTCGAGCAGATCATGTGGTCGGCCACCAGCGCGCCGATCAAACAATTCTGGAAACAGGAATTCGGTCATGCCCCCGAAGAGTTTGGCTGCCCCTATGGGCGACAAAACACCCGATCATTCCCAACCATCATATCCTGCAGTGATCATGTATTCCCAAAGCCGAAAGATTGGCCGGAACATGTGCATAACACCGGGTACTGGTTCCTGGAGGATGACGCGGACTGGGAACCATCGGCAGGGCTGCTCGAATTCTTGGGCAAGGGAGCGCCCCCCGTATATGTTGGCTTTGGCAGCATCGGGGACCCTGCCCTCGCCGAACAAACCACCAGGATGGTGATCGAAGCGCTAAAAAATTGTGGGCAGCGCGGCCTCCTGGCAACCGGCTGGAGCGGTATGTTTCGCACAGAGGATTTCCCCGAAGGTATCTTCATCCTCGAAAGCGCACCGCACGCCTGGCTGTT
>JBFYSM010000050.1:0-5749 GCA_041301605.1 Chloroflexota bacterium
CGAAGCAATCGCCGTGTGTCCAGCGGATGCCATCCAGGCCGATCTCGCCAATGATCTTATCATCCTCTAGGGTGCGGATGGCAAAGAGATAGGAGTTGTCGTTTTCAGCCTGCTTCTCGAAAAATTTCTGTGCGTTCATTGCCGAATGGCGGAGGGCCGGATCCCAGTCGAGCAGGCGCGAGTATTCGCTGTCTGCCGACCACTGCGAAACGAGTTTGGCAAGTGTCTCGGGATCTTCAACGGTCAGGCGGATCAGTTCGCCGCGCAGCAAATCTATATTCATTTCTGCCTCTCCTTCCATTCTGCTGCCAGCAAACCAAGATGCAGCAAATCCCAGCGTTGGTTGTCACGTTCCAGCGCCTGGCGGCGGCGGACTTCTTCAACGAAACCAAAGGATGTGAAGAGCCCCAGGGCAGCCAGGTTGTACGCCGGGATGACCGCCGTCAGCCGGTAGAGGTTGAGCTCGGTGAAGGCGTAGCGCAGGAGCATACCGAGGGCATCGCGTCCGTAGCCCTTATGCCAATCCTCGGGAGCGCCGATCCCAAGCCGGATGAATCCGCTGGCGTTCGTCCAGGAGATCCAGGTCAACTCGGCGAAGCCGATCAGGCGGTCATCGCTGCGCGCCCGGATGCGGAAGTGGAAGATGTTCTTATCCTCATCGATGAACTTCTCCAGTTCCTCCAGTTTCTTCTTGACCTGCCAGGGCGAGAGCGGGCGGGCCGGCTCGGTGTACATCATGCGCATGAACCCGGCATCGTGCGTCCAACGCGAAACGATCTCCGGGTCCTTCTCGTGATCGATCGGGCCGAGGCGGATAAAATTTCCTTCGAATAATGGGCTGTTTATACTCATGTCTCTCCAAATCAAAATCAACTCTCCCGTTTTTAACGGGATAACGCTTTTCAAACACGAAGGGCACGAAGTGCACAAAGGGGAAAAGCGGCTTTTTCTGCGGGTTGTGTCTGTTGTGTTTAGGCCTTTTTCCCGCCAGAAACGGGATGGCCCAAAAACAAAAACGGCCACGGGGTTGCCCATGGCCGCGGGGAAAAGAAAAGGCCACGGGCGGGGAGTGTCCGTGGCCGTCAAATACTGCGTGTATCTGTTCAGGCAACAGGCGCACTCCGCGAAGGGATGGTTCCACCGATAACGGAAACGGTGCAAACCACAACAGCCAGGCGAGTGTAGATCATGAAGTGCGCCTCCTTTCTTTCAGGATAAACAACGGGCGAAGTGTATCACGGGGGTGGAAAAAGCGTCAAGGTTTAATCTGATTTTAAGGTTTTGAAGAACTGGCGGATGCTTCCACACCCGCCAATAACGATTTACTTCAAACCTTCCAATTGCTCTTCAATTTCGCGGCAGTTTCCTTTTATCAATTCGGTATCTTGATCAAACGGGCTTTGAGTTCAGCAATTTCTATTCCGTGGACAGATTATTCGTTATTTGATCGTTTGCTTGATTTCTTCTTTTTTTCTTTCACATTCCTAATAATAACATTGCTAAACTCTGGGATTGGATTATCCAATAAACCGACCATTCTCTGCGAAAGGGTGCCAAAATTTATGGCCTCGCTAACATCTTTGGGAAGCGGAAACGAGTATTTCTTCCCTTCCGAATCATAAACTATCATAGCATCATACCTCGCCCCAGTTCTCTTTGAAAGGGAAAGTAAAGGTTCGTAAGGGATTGATAGCTCTAACCCTTCCCCATCACCAAGAGTTTTGGGAACAGGTTTCGTTTCATCTCCATTCAAATATGGATCCGGAAGAATTTCCAAGGCTGAATCTTGAGAGGCATCTTGATGATCGAGTTTAAATTGAAAACCTACCCCATTTATCATTATGGGGCGATGCCCTGAATTTGTCACATTCATCTTAATAAACAAGGAATTCTTGTTTTTAATCGTTCTTACTGCCAATTGACAACTCGCCTTTATTTTTCTTTTTTCCTTCCTGATTTGGATAAAAGCTAAGTAGGATGAAAGAATTGCGCCCCAAGCTGCAATCACCAATGTAATTATGTCTTTTGTTTCCATATGCATTGTTGCTCCTCCTCTTTTGACAAAGATCGTTATACTTTCAAATTATATATCTGGAGAGCGCCACAGAACATTCTCCTGGTGGCGCTCTCATTTCCTATAATTGTGATTTTAATTTCTCCATTGTCTCTCTAAACATAGCTAGGCGTTCACGCTCTTTCTGGACAACCGGTGCAGGAGCTTTGTTGGCAAAGTCGCTGGCCAGCAGTTTCTCCAGCCGGGCAATCTGGGCTTCTGTTTCGGCCAGTTCTTTGCCCAGGCGGGCCTTTTCTGCCTCGGCATCCACCAGCCCGGACAGCGGCAGGTGGATTTCCACGCTGCCCACCACCAGGGTCACATGGCCTTCGGGTTTGGATGGGAGCGAGTCCACGAGTGTGATCTTCGCATCATCCAGCCCGGCCAGCGAGGCAATCACTTTCCTGTCGCCTGCCAGCACGTCATGGAGCGCCTGGTTGCCCTCGCGTGCCAGCACGAAGGTAGCCGGGATGCGCCGATCCGGCTTGACGTTCTTCTCCGCCCGCAGGTTGCGGATGGCGCGCACGATCTCCTGCATCTGCTGGAAAGTGGTCACTTTCTCGGCTTCCCAGCCTTCCTCGGGGCGTGGCTCCGGCCAGGGGGCGATGATGAGCGCTTCGGGCCATTCAGCGCCCAGGCTGGACAAAATGGAATTTTGTCCTACGGCGTTGCGCAGGTGGCTCCACAGTTCCTCGGTCACGAATGGGATGAAAGGATGCAGCAGGCGCAGGGAAATATCCAATACGCGCACAAGTGTTGAGGCGGTTTGGGTTTTGGTTTCTTCTTTCTGCAACTGCAATTTGGCGGCTTCCACATACCAGTCCGCAAAATCGGACCAGAAGAAATCATAGATCTGCCGCCCGGCCTCGCCGTATTGATAGGTCTGGAACAGTCGCTCCACATCCCGCACCAGTTGCTGCAACCTGGCCCAGATCCAACTGTCCGCCAGCGTCCATTCATCGGTCGTCCGTCGTCGGTCGCCCGTCATCCGTCGTCCGTCGTCCGTCGTCACCGAACCAATCGCCGAAACCACAAACCTCCCCACATTCCAGATCTTGTTCACAAAGTTCCGGTTCGCTTCGATCTTCTTGTAGCCCGGGGTGGTCTGGTCGTTGCCGGGGGTGGATCCCACCAGCAGGGTGAAGCGCAGGGCGTCGGTACCCAGCTCATCCATGATGGTGAGCGGGTCGATGGCCGTGCCGTAGGATTTGCTCATCTTGCGGCCCTCGTCCCCGCGGATGAGTCCGTGCAGGTAGACCACGCGGAACGGGATGTCCCCGGTGAACTCCAGCCCCATCATGATCATGCGCGCCACCCAGAAGAACAGGATATCGTAGCCGGTCTCCATGATGGTGGTCGGGTAGAAGTACTTCAGGTCTGGTGTGCCTTCCGGCCAGCCGAGGGTCGAGAACGGCCACAGGCCGGAGGAGAACCAGGTATCCAGCACATCCGGATCCTGGTGGATGTTCTTCCCGCCGCAGTGGGCGCACAGCAGCGGATCGGTGCGGGCACAGGTCTGCCTTCCGCAATCGTCGCAGTACCAGACCGGGATGCGGTGCCCCCACCACAACTGGCGGCTGATGCACCAATCCTTGATGTTCTCCAGCCAGTTGTAATACACCTTCTCGAAGCGTTCCGGGATGATCCGGATGCGCCCATCCCGGACGGCTTGAATGGCGGCCTCGGCCAGCGGCTGGATCTTGACGAACCACTGGGTGGAGATCATCGGCTCGATGATCTCGTGGCCGCGCTCGGAGCGCGGGATGGTGGTCAGGTAAGGTTCTTCCTTGATGACCAGGGCGGCGGCTTTCATATCGGCCCAGAGTTTTTCGCGGCATTCGTATCGGTCCAGGCCCGCGTACGGCCCGCCCACCTCGGTCACTTTTACGTTCGCATCCAGCATCGAGAGGATGGGCAGTTTGTGGCGCTGGGCGATCTCGTAGTCGTTCGGGTCATGGCCGGGTGTGATCTTGAGCGCACCGGTGCCGAACTCACGCGAAACGTAGTCATCAGCAATGATCGGGATCTCGCGACCCAGCATCGGTACAATGGCGGTCTTGCCAATGAATTTCTGGTAGCGCTCATCCTCGGGATGGATCGCCACCGCCGTATCCCCCAGGATGGTCTCCGGGCGGATGGTGGCCACGGGGATGAACTCGTCCGAACCCTTGAGCATGTACTTGAAATAATACAAAGTGGCCTGCTCTTCGCTGTATTCCACCTCCAGGTCGCTGACAGCCGTCTTCAGCGCCGGCGACCAGTTGATCAGGCGCGGGCCGCGGTAGATGAGGCCTTTCTCGTACAGGTGCACGAAAGCCTCCCGAACGGCGCGCGACAGGCCATCATCCAGGGTGAACCGTTCCCGCTCCCAATCACAGGAAGCCCCGATCCGGCGGATCTGGGTGGAGATGATGCCGCCGTATTTTTCCTTCCAGGCCCAGGTGCGCTTCAGGAACTCTTCCCGCCCGACCTGCTCGCGGGAGGTGCCTTCCGCCTCCAGCATTTTCTCGACCTTGATCTGGGTCGAGATGCCGGCGTGGTCCGTGCCGGGCACCCACAGGGACGGGATGCCCTTCATGCGGTGGTAGCGGACCATCAGGTCTTCCAGGCTGACGAACAATACATGTCCAACATGCAGTTCGCCGGTGATGTTCGGTGGCGGGATGGAGATGACGAACGGCCTGACGGATGGATCGAAGCCCGGCTTGAGCGGGTCGTTGGATGGGCGGAAATAACCGCCCTTCTCCCACATCTCGTAGACGCGCGGTTCGGTGGATTTGAAATCGTATGCTTTGGGTAATTGATATTCGGTCATTTTCTCTTCTCCTTGGGCTCGAATTTGATCCGTTGCGATGCCCATTCAAGTTTCAGATTTGCTTCGCCTTCACGAACCTTCTGCCGGTTTGGACGGTGGATCGTCACTGCGCCAGCCAGGAGCGATGTACTGGATTTTTTTGTACGGCTTGATCTGCTCACCGACCGCCTCGATCATGATGTTGCCGGAAACATGCATGAGCGTATCGTTGTAATCCGGGATGACGCCCATGGCCGCCCAGCAGGGGAAGTGGTGATGCAGCATCCCGGCCTGTTCCTCGGCATCGTCTACCGAGGTTCCAACCAGGCGCTCGGCCACATACCGGGCGCAGCCGCAGACAGCATCCCGTTCGACGGCAGCCGAGGTGATGAGACGCGTCTGTGGATCCACTTCGATCTTGAATTTCGGCATCCCCAAATAGCGGGCGAACTCGGCGATCAAGGGGTTATCGTAAGCCACCTTCTCGCGCCGCGAGACCCAGTAATGGGTTTCGCTCAACGAACACAGCGGCTTGGGCATTGCGCAGGCTACATCCATCTTTTCCAGCCAGCCGTGGAGTTGACGTGCCAGGCCGCGCGGCAGCACCGCTTCGTTGTCGATGGCAGCGATGACTGCTTTGGCGCCGGTCATCTTTGCAATATCCGGCAGCAGTTCAGCCAGGCCCTTGTGCTCGCCGAATTGCAGGATCAGGTCAGCCGGCGGGAGCGATTCGGGCAGGTAATCCTCCGGGTAGTCGATCACCGGCGGGTAGGTCAGGCGGGCTTCCCATACCTCCAGGGTCCATTCCGGCGGCATGTGCTTGCGGATATTCTCCACGTGCCGTCTTCCATACTCGCTGTTGATGATTGCCAGAATCCGCATGGTTTCTCCTGCCCTCACCC
>JBFYSM010000056.1:0-9831 GCA_041301605.1 Chloroflexota bacterium
TACACGGCACCCAGGGCGATGCCCGGGATGACATAAGGAAGGTAGGCCATTTGCTCAACCAACCTGGAAAGGCGTGTACCGCGACCTTTAACAATTGCATATCCGAGAAGCACACCCAGGATTCCTGAAAATAAGGCTGTATACAGGGCCAGCTTGATGGAATTCCAGGCCGTTTTCCAGATCCTCGGATTGAGCAGAACTCCCGGCTCGCCGTCGTTGTACAACGGGTTGGGCTCTCCGACCCAATTCTGCAGGGTCAGGTTATCGAAACTGAAATCTCCCGATCGCAGCAGGAAGGTGTCATAAGTCAGCAATCCCAAAGGAATTACGACAACCGCCAGCTGGAAGATGACTACAATTACAAAGATGATCTTCTTCAAGTTTCTCAACTTGCTTGCCGTGGCGACAAAACCGCGCCCGCCGATCGTCTCATAGCTCCTGCGCGTGCCCACCAGTTTCTGGTTTAACGAAATGGTCACTATGGAGAATAGGATCAGCATGATTCCCAGGACAAAAGCATCTGCCTTGTCCCCGGCCGCCAGGCTGCCGCGCATCATGGTGGATATCACATAATACCTGACCGGCGAGCCCAGGATATTCGGTGTACCGAAGGTGCCCAATGCTTTCGAAAATGTCATGATAAAGCCGGAAAGCAAGGCTGGCAGGACCAACGGCAGGGTGATCTTGCGCAGGATGCGCCAGCGATTGGCACCCATTAATTCCCCGGCTTCTTCCAGGTTGGAATCGATCGACATTAAAGCCGCTGAAACGAAAAGGAAGAAGAAGGTATAGTAATGTAGCGCAACGCAGATGATGATCGGTACCGGTCCATAGGATAACCAATCGGGCGGACTCACGCCTAGTATGTATTCAAATAAACCCGGCGCACCACCCTGGGTCCTATTTTTGAAAAGCACCAACCAGGCCTGTGCCAGGGTCCAGGACGGCATGATGTAGGGCAGCACTGCCAGTTGATTGATCAGTTTCCTGCCCGGCATATCCGTGCGGACGACCAGCCAGGCCAGCGAACCACCAATGAACATTGCCAGAAAAACGGTGCCAATGGCGATGGTCAACGAATGCTTTAACGGGGTCAGGGTATAAATCTTGCCAAAGATACCGGTCATCATCCTGGTCCAGTGGTACAGTGTTAGTTCGCCTTCGACAGCGCCTTCTATGCGGCTGGCATCTACAAGCTGCCAGGTAACTGTGGTCTCAACCAGTTTATACAGGGGGATGATTACCATGTAGAACATCACCACCAGCATGATCAACGACAAAACAACCTGCGGTTTGGTCAGCCAACGGAAAAACCTTCTGGAGCCAGCAGTCAGCCATTGGGAAAGGGGAGTTTGAGCGATTACGGCATTGGTCATTAATAATCTCCTCGGATTTGTTCTTATGCTCCGCCAGAGCGCTGGAGGCGCTCACGCAATTGATCGAGCTTATCCAGGTTGGGTATCACTGCTTCCTTGCTCTTGTTGGCTATCGCCAAGAGCAATGTGTTGATGATGGTCATGGGGACAACCAATGAATGGAACGCCGAAACGGGCCCTCGCTTGGCCGCTAGAACAACCTCTGCTTTCTCGCCAATCACAGAGCCCAGAGTATCGGTCAAAAGGATGGCTGGACACCTTATCTCCTGTGCGTAATCCAATACGATCTGCAGGGTCGGGTTTATGTCAAAAAAACCGATCGCGAATAAAAGATCGCGGTCGGTCATCAAAAGCAACGGCTCCAGGGTTTCGCGACCCGCTATTGTGAGGGGGATCACCTGCTTGCCATAACGCGTAAGTCGCAGGTTTAGCAGATGTACTAACGTGACAGAAGGCCCAGTCCCGAATACAAAAATGTGATCGCGATCGAGCATGTAGGAGGCCGCCCGGTGCAATGCATCGCGGTCGACCGTCTGCAAGGCCTGGGTCAAATAATCGATTTCTGAAACAGTGACTTTCTCGAAAAGATCCCCCCCTTCACGCAAATCATCCAAACGGCTGCGCAGCCGGGCCGAATGGGTTACCCGGCTTCTGAACGCGTCCTGTAGCACCGTACGCATGGCCGGATAGCTACTGAACCCCATTGTTCGAGCAAACCGCACCATGGTCGCCTCGCTCAAACCAAGGCGGTCTGCCAGTTCAGCAGCAGATAGAAAAGCACATTCCTCCTGGTTCCTGCGTAAGTAATTCGCAATGTGCTTCTCACTCTTCGTCAACTGGTCGAAGTGATCGCTGATAAGTTGACTGAAGTCAATAATGGATTGGGCTTCTTCACTCATGGCTGAAGGACACCTTTCAAGCTACAACTTGCAAATCTGAACAATATGAAATATAACTTTCATTTGGAAATAATACAACATTTTCTAAAAATATGCAAGTATTCTTTCATAATTTTGTTGGGTATCAACCTACGCCAAACTGGCCCGGATTTCCGGGGTCACCCAGATCGCCGCGCCGGTGGTATCGACAACGATGTCGCACTTTTCGATTTGGGGCCGGTAGACATCCTCGGCGCGCTGGAACTGGGTTTTGAAGAAACGGTTGCGGAAGTGGGCCGGGTCGTAACTCTTGCGGTAATCGATATCGCGCTTCCATTTGCGCTTCAAACGGATCGGGTCGTCCGTCAGATAGACGACCTTGATGCCGATCAAACCGGCGATCTCATCCATCTGGAAGGGGAAATTACCTTCCAGGAAAATGATGTCAGCTGGCTCGACCTCGAGCGGGCGGCAGCCCGGCTTCAGGTTGCCATCCAGATCGTGGCTGGAAGAGGCGCTAAGCGAATCGTAGCGCGGGATGGTGATCTTCTTCCCTTGCAGGATCTCCGCCAGGCATTGCTTGAACAACCCGAAGTGGGTCGTCTCCTTCCCCATGGGCTTGTTGTCGCGGAAATCGCGGTCGAGCAGGAAATTATCCATCTCGATGGTGGTGGTGGTCTTGCCCATCTTGTCGAAAGCTTCCAGCAATTGTTCGGTGATCTCGGTCTTCCCGGCGGCGGTTGGCCCGGCCAGGGTGATGAGGATCGGGGTTCCCCGGGCTTCTATGAGATTCTGGATCATCTCAATGAAGGCCTGGTCGATCTCCCGGTTGGCTTCCCGAAAATCCAGGTAACCGATATCCTGGACATGCTCGAACTGGTCCTGGCGGGGTGCGAAGGTGCGGAACGGTTCCCCGCCGAAGTGGGCCAGCCCGGCTTCTGTGAAATAGACCGTGCGGGGCAGGAAGTAGAAGCCGCGCAGGTCAAAATAGAACAACCGGTTCACCCAATCCTGGCTGTATTCCCCCTGTACCAAGCCAACAAAGAGCATCCTTGTCAGACGGGTGATGCTTGCATCCAGCACGATGCGGTCTTTTTCACGCGGCTTGGTATGAATGTCATTATAATACTTACGCTGGCGGATCGTTCTCTCGATCTCTTCCTGCGCATCGAGTTGAACTGAATCCCAGCCATCTTCCGGGTATAGGCCCTCGACGGCGTAACAGAACTCGTACAGCGCCATTTTCCTGACCGCCAGATTGATCGGGGCCATCCGTTCGAACAGGATTCCCGAAAACTCCACCGGAGAACGCAATCTGCTGGTACCTGCCATCATGTTTCCTTTCAGCCTCGCTCGAGGATTTCAGCAATCTCGGGCGTCACCCACAGGGCCGCGCCAGTGGTATCGACCGTCATATCGCAGACTGCCATCTGGGGCCGGTAAGCGAACTCGGCCATGATGAACTGCTCTTTGAAGTAGCGGTTACGGAAATAGTTCTCTTCGTATTTCTTACGGTAATCCATATCGCGCTTCCACTTGCGCTTCAAGCGCACCGCATCATCGGTAAGGTAAACGACTTTGATGCCGATCAAGTGCAGGATCTCTTCGATCAGGAACGGGAAATTGCCTTCCATGAAAATGATATCCGCCGGCTGGACCTCAACCGGGATGCGGCCCGGCTTCAATTTTCCGCTCAGGTCATGGCTGGAGCTGCCATCAATGAAGTTGTAGCGCGGAGTGCTTAGCGCTTTCCCGTGGGTGATATCTTCCAGACTCTGCATGAGCAGGTCGAAGTGCATCGCTTCTTTGCCCTTCGAGTCGATGCCCCTGGCTTCGCGGTAATCACGATCGGTAAAGAAATTATCCAGTTCAATGGAGGTGGTCTTGCAGCCATCCTGCTCGAAGGAACGATTCAGCCGCTCGACGATCTCCGTCTTCCCGGCAGCGGTTGGCCCGGCAATCGCGAGCAGGACCGGGATCCCGATCGCCGCGATGATCTTCTTCACGCTGTCGATGAAGAGCGCATCCAGTTCCGCATTGGCTTCTGCAAAGGCTTTGTATCCAACTCCCTGGTAATACTCAAAAGCCTTCTGTTTCTGTTCGAACTGGCGGTAGGGCCGTCCGCCGAAATGCGCCAGGACTTCATCGGTGAAGTAGGTGGTGCGGTGCAGGAAGAAGAAACTACGGATGTCAAAATAGAAGTGCTGCTCAACCCACGCTTCGGGGTAATCCCCGGTGACAAGGCCAACGAAGAGCATGTGGGCCAGCCAGACGATCTGTTTATCCAGCACGATGTGGTCATCGACCTTGGGCTTGATTTGGATGCTGTCATAGAATGCCCGGCTATTGACCATCTGCTCGATCCCGGCTTGCGGCAGGGGTTGGATCGATGCCCAGCCGCCCTCCGGGGTGATGTTGTTCAGGCAATAGCGGAATTCATAGGGTTCCAGATCCGCAATGGCAGGTTGGATGGTTTTCATCTTCTCGAACAGGGCTTTTGAGAACGCTTCCGGGCTGGACAAGGTTTGCGAAATGAACATGAGGCCTCTGTGTACTCCTGCTGGTCAGGAACTAAATTTGTTGAAGCGCATGGCGTTTGCCAGCGCAAGCGGCATCAGGTTCTTGGCCGGGAAAGTGCCCAGGCTGCCGCGCGAGCAGGCGCGTTCGCCGAACTCGGGGATCCCATCTGCACGGACGAACTGGCTGTAGAGCAACACCGGCACGGGATGCCAGGAATGGCCCTTGAGGACCGCCGGGGTGGAATGATCCCCGCTGACGATGACCACATCCGGTTGGAGCTCCATCAGGCGCGGGAGCAGGGCATCCACCTTCTCGATGATGCCCACCTTACGGTCGAAATTGCCGTCCTCCCCAGCCAGGTCGGTCTCCTTGACATGCAGATAGAAGAAATCGAAATCATTCCAGTGTTTTTCCAGGGTGGCGAATTCGTCATCCCAGTTGACGCCATCCACGGGGAGCACGGTCATGCCAACCAATTTTGCTATACCGCGGTAGGTGGGATAAACCGCGATGGCAGCGGCGCGCAGGCCAAAGACTTCCGGGAAAGCCGGGAAATCCGGGGATCGATCGATGCCACGCAAGAGCAGCATATTGGCAGGCGGGGTTGGCGTGAAAGCCTGGATCGCCTTCCGGGAACGCTCGATGAACAAGTTCAATATGCGGGCGGTCTTCTCCGCTTCCAGTGCAAGGGCGCGGACCGGGTGCGGGCGGTAACCGTTCTTGAGTGGATCGGTATCGCTGACATCCGCGCTCAGGTCGGGTCCGCGCAGCACGATGGCAAGGCGGTGCTCCCGGACGGTCTCGACGAAGATCTCGACATCCTCGATTTTGGTTGTCAGAAACTTCGAGAGTTCCCGGCTGATCTCATTCGGAATGCGCCCAGCACGCCGGTCGGTGACCACGCCGTCGGCATCCACGGTGCAGTAGTTGCCGCGCACGGCGATATCGTTGGGTTTCAGATCGAATTCAATGCCAACCGCTTCCAGCATGCCGCGCCCGATGCGGTACTGGAGCGGGTCATAGCCGAACAAGGCCAGGTGACCGGGTCCGCTCTCAACGGTGATCCCCGGTTCAAGCGGGACAGTGAGACCCAGCGCGGATCTTTCCGCCAGAGCATCCAGGTTCGGGGTGCGGGCGGTTTCGAGTTCGGTTTTGCCGCCGGGTTCCATTGGCAAGCCGCCCAGGCCATCCATGACAAGCATGACGATCTTGGTCCGGGCGGGAGTGATGAGTTCACGCAAGAAGTCGAAATCCATTGGGCCTCTCTATTTCAGAACGCAGGGTTTCCCCACCCCATGTACAAGGGCATCGAAGGCGCACTTGATCTTGCCGTAGTTGCCGTCCCGGTCGAGGGCGACCCCGCGCCCCACCCCACTGACAACCTGCCCCACGCCGATCTCGTTCACCTGCTTCTCGAGCTTTTCGAGCAAGGCCGGAGCGCTGCCGGGGGCGGTGCTGCGCCCATCGAAGATAATGTGGAGATACACATTTTCCAACCCACGCTCTTTTGCCATTTTCAACAGGGCAAGCGGATAATCGATGGAGCCATGTGAACTTTTCTCGGTCAGCAATCCCAGCAGGTGCAGACTGGTACCGCGTTGTTTGACATCATCGATGGTGGAGAGAAAAACTTCGTTGGTAAAGAACGAGCCATCCTTCATGGCTGCGTCAAGACGGACATCATCCTGCAGGATAACCCGCCCGGAGCCGATGTTGATGTGACCGGCTTCCGAGTTGCCGGGTTTGCCTTCCTGTAACCCGACCGCTTCGCCCGATGCCTGCAAGCGACTGAACGGGTAACGGCTGAGCAGTTCGTCCCAGACCGGAGTCTTGGCAAGAAAGATGGGGTTGGTATCATCATCCTTGCCGATGCCCCAGCCATCGAGGATGATAAGCAGGACGCGGCGCTTGCCGCCCCAGTTGTAGCCGGGAGCCAGAGTCGCGCCGTCCATGACCGCGGGCTGGTCGAGGCCGAGGGCAGAGAGAATGGTCGGGGCTACGTCGGCCAGTTTGCCGTTACGCAGGTTCGGGGTCCCGACCGCCGCAGGATCGATCTGGAGGAAGTCCACCGGGTTGCTGGTATGCGCCACATGGGGCATCCCTTCGGGAGTGGTCATCAGTTCCAGGTTGCCGTGGTCCGCCGTGATGAGGGTCACGCACCCGGCGGCACGCGCCGCGTCCACAACCTGGCCCAGCCGCCGGTCCACGAGCGCGGCGCACTTCACTTTGGCATCGTTGTTGGCAGTGTGGCCGATCACATCGCCATTGGCGAAGTTGGCCACGATGAAATCGTACTTTTGCTCGATGCCCTTCAGAACCTGTTCGGTCACCTGCGGCAGGCTGAGTTCGGGCACCTGGTCGAAGGGCAGGCCCTTCGGCGAGGGGATGCGCACGTCGGCTTCGCCAGGGAAGGGTTGGCTGTTGCCGCCGTTGAAGAAGAAAGTGACATGGGCGTATTTTTCGGACTCGGCGGTATGCAACTGGCGCAGCCCGGCGCGGCTGACCGTTTCAGCAAGGGTCTGTTTGATCTTGGCCGGGGCAAAGGCCACCGACAGGGTGGCAAATTTTTCGTGGTAGAGGGTCAGGATGACGAAATTCAGGTTCTGGAAACCAGGGCGCTGGAAGTGGGGGAAGTCGGCCTGGGTGAAAGCTTCGGTCAGTTCGACCTCGCGCTCGCCACGCCGGCAGCAGAATATGACCGCGTCCCCGTCTGTGATGCGGCCGATCGGGCAGCTATCATCACCAATGAGGATGAGCGGATCGAGGGAGTAATCGGTCTGGCCTTCAGCGTATAAGGCTTTGACGCCTTCTGCAAGGGCGGCTGCGCCGCGCGGTTGTGTGGCCATCCCCTCACCCCTACCCCCTCTCCCCATTCGGGGCAAGGGGAATTCCTGGGAAGACATCCAGCAGTTGACGAAACTCGTGGATGATGACATCCGGGCGGTTCTCGTCGGTGATCTCGGCTTCGGCCAGTTCCTCCGGGGAGATCATGATGACGATGATGGCGAACCCGGCAGCACGCGTGCCGGTCACGTCACGCTTCAGGTTATCGCCCACATAGGCGCACCTGGACGGGTCAACGCCCGCTTTGCTGGCTGCTTCGAAATAGATCTTCGGACTGGGCTTGCGGATCCCCGTCACGGATGAAAGGACAACCGACTTGAAATATTGGCCCAGGCCCTCAGCCTCCAGCCACTCGGGGATCTCGCGCGTCCCGATCAGGTTGCTGATGATGCCGAGGGTATAACCGCGCTTCTGGAGTTCCTCCAGTACTTTGCGGCCGCCGTCCACCACGACGCGGCGTCCCATCGACTGGCGGAACTGATAGGTCAATTCTGCGCCCAAGGGAGCCACCTTCTCGGCTGGGAAATCGGGGACCAGCCAGCGGGTCCAGAGTTCGGACTCGGGGGCCTCGGCCAGGTTCTCGAAAGCCCATTTGCGATAGCCTTTGTAGCGCTCATCCAATTTCTTGCAGAACTCGACCGGGTCTTCCTCTGTTCCAAGCAGGCGGACAATCTCCCCCCGTGCCCGCGCCATGTGCGCTTCATCCTTCACAAGGATGCGCAGGGTGTTGCCCAGATCGATGAAGACAGCTTCGATATTGGGAGTCATGGATTTTTCCTTTGCGGTTAGCGTGGCGGGAAGATGGTCAACAGGTCCTGGCATGTGCCGATGATTGCATCCGGACGCGCACTTCCTTTGGGAGGTTCCTTCGACAATGTGGCTGACTCCAGCAGGATAACCGCCATCCCGAACCCGGCCTGGCGCGTCCCTTCGATGTCGCGGCTGGGGTTATCACCCACATAGGCGCACTTCGCCGGTTCCACCCCGGCCCTGCGCGCCGCCTCGATGAAAATGTACGGGTCGGGTTTACGCCGTCCGAACTGGGCGGACAACAACACTACTTTGAAATATTGCGTCAAACCATCCTTTTCCAGCCACTCCGGGATCTCGGTGGAAGAAACTGCATTGGCAATGATCCCCAGGGTATAGCCACGCCTGGATAACTCGATAACCGTCTGCCTGGCATCCGGACGCGGCACCCGCCGCCCGCCCTGGTCCATCCAAAGACGGGTCAAACGGTTTGCCAGGGGAGCGATCTCATCCGCAGGTGAATCGGGCAACATCCAGCGCGTCCACAGTTCCACTTCGGATGGCTGGATAAGGGTCTCCTTGGCATCCTTCTTGAATGCATCATAGCGCTTGGTCAAGCGGTAGCAAAAAGCATCCGGTGTTTCTCCCACGCCGAGCAACTTGACGATCTGCTGCCTGGCACGATACTGGAAAGCCGCATCCCTTTCGACAACCCGCAAGGTATTGCCGGTATCTATAAATATGGCATCAATCTTTTTGCTCATTGTTACCTTCCTTACTATGCACGAGGTGGGAATATATCCAGCAATTCGATCAATTCCTGGATCATCCTATCCGGCTTGATATCACCCCTGGGCGGCTCTTTCTTGAGAGTATTCGGCTCAACCAGGATAATGGACATGGCATAACCGGCCCCCTGGGCGCCCTCAACGTCGCGGACGGGGTTATCCCCCACATAAACGCAGCGATCCGGCTCGACCCCGATCCTGTGCGCCGCCTCCAGGTAGATTTCCGGGTTCGGCTTCCGGATCCCGACCTTCGACGAAAGCACCACCGTGTCGATATACTCCGTCAGGCCATCCGTCTCCAGCCAATCAGGGATCTCCGTCTCCGTGATCGTGTTGGCAATGATCCCAAGTTTGTAGCCGCGCTTGCTCAACTCGGTCACCACAGCAGATACGTCCGAGCGCGGCACCCGGACGTTGATTTGCCCCGTGAACTGCTCTACAGGCACTGTGGTGGACCGTGCCACTACGCCCGTGCTGCTACCCCCTACCGATTGCGGGATGTTGTACCCAGAACCTGAGTTTTGTAGGGGTAATAGCGTCATATCTACGCTGGGATTAGCAGCGGTAGACCCCCGGAAAGTAACATCAGGCAGTACGCGCCAAATGAAACCAAAATTGTGCCCGTCATCAATATCGAACTCTGAAGATGTGATGTACGCTTCAATAGGGAGGGTG
>JBFYSM010000080.1:0-5786 GCA_041301605.1 Chloroflexota bacterium
AAGTTCTGGCATTACAAACAACCTCAATATATACAGGGATAGTTTACATGAAGATTGGATTGGTCACCGACAGCACAGCCGACATCCCCACCGACCTGGCGGCACAGCATGGTATCTGCATAGTACCTGCCCTGGTCAACATCGCTGGAAAGAGTTACCTGGATGGGATTGATATCACCCGCGAGGAGTATTACACCCGCCTGCCCAAATTGAATCCCCTGCCGACCACATCGGCTCCCTCGGTCGGTGATTTCCAAAAGCGCTACGAAGATCTGTTCAGGAACGGCGTATCGCAGATCATCTCCATCCACGCCGCCAACACCCTGAGCGGGATCTTCAACGGGGCGCGCCTGGCCGCCCAGGATTTCGGGGACCGCATCCATGTGCTGGATAGCGGTCAGTTGACCCTCGGCATCGGCTTCCAGGTGCTGGCGGCCGCCGAAGCAATTGCACGCGGCGCGCTGGTGGAAGAAGTGCTCTTTTTGGTGGAAAGCGTCCGCCAGCGGGTGCGGGTGGCCGCCCTGCTGGATTCGCTCGAATACCTGCGCCGCAGCGGGCGCGTCTCCTGGACGCGCGCCATCGTGGGCGGCATCCTGAACATCAAGCCGCTGGTGGAACTAAAGGACGGCATCGTGCACCGCCTGGGACAGGCGCGCACCCGCACCCAGGGCATCCTGCGCCTGACCGAAACCCTGCACGGCTGGGGAGCGGTCGAACGGCTGGCCGTGCTGCACACCAACGCCGAATCCGCTGCCCGGCAACTGCTGGAAGACTTGAAACCCAAACCGGCCATCCCCCCGCTGGTGGTCAATGTGACCACCACCATCGGTACTCACGTGGGGCCGAACGGGCTGGGGTTTGCGACGGTGGTGGCTTAGTCAGATCAATAATCAACCACCACCTTTCAGGGGGGCAAAAATTCTTTTTTGATATCCACCAACTATAATGCGGTAAAATAACCCCATGCAGCCATCATTGGAAAAATTGCGCAAGTTCTTCCGTCTCGAACACGAGAACGGGTATGCGGATAGCGCCGTGATCGGCGGGTTGGCCCGGGTGCTCGACTTCTGGGAAGGCGAAGCCCGCAACGACGGCCTGCCGGAGGAGATCGTTCAGGCCGTGGCAGCCACCCTGCGCGGCTATGCTGAACAAACCCCCGAGGGGCGCGCTGAAGCCCTGAAATCCCTTTGGAAACAGATCCAGGAGAAGGTACCCGAGGCAGCCGCAGCATCCAAGTCCAGCGCACCGCGGCCGCGCCGGCCTGCGCCGGAAGCGCGTCCATCGCAGCCGAAGACAGAAGAGGGGGAACAGGCTCCGGGTCCCAAAGCCGCACCGCCCCCCCGCCCCGGGCGGGCCGAATCCGCGCCCGGCGGCGTTACCAGCCAGCGCCCGATCGCCCTGAACGCCTCGCTGACCGTGCTCTCCGGCATCGGGCCGCGCCACGCCCAAACCCTGGCCAAGCTCGGCCTGCACACCCTGGGCGATATGCTCTACAACTTCCCGCGCCGCTACGATGATTACAGCCAGTTGAAGCCCATCCATCGCCTGTGGTATGGGGAGGAAGTGACCGTGATCGGGACCGTGCAAATGGCAACCTCGCGGCCGGTGCGCGGCGGCGCATCCAGTATCACCGAGGCCATCATCAACGACGGCACCGCCTCCCTGCGCCTGACCTGGTTCAACCAGCCCTGGATCGCCAATAATATCAAGGTTGGCGATGCGATCTCGGTCTCCGGCAAGGTCGACCAGTACCTGGGCCGCCTGGTGATGAACAGCCCGGATTGGGAATCGATCGAGACCGACAACCTGCACACCAACCGCATCGTACCGATCTACCCGCTGACGGCCAACATCGGCCAGAAGTGGCTGCGCAAGACCATCCACCAGGTAGTAACCTACTGGGCGCCCAAGCTGACCGACCACCTGCCGGCTGAAACCCGCGACGCTGCCAGCCTGCTCGACCTGGGAACGGCGCTCGTGCAAGTCCACTACCCGGATTCGCAGGAGAGCCTGGCGCAAGCCCGGCATCGCCTGGCATTCGATGAGATCTTCTTCCTGCAAATGGGCGTGCTCCGGCAGAAGCGCGATTGGCAATCTGCCGTGGGCCGCATCTTCGATGTGCCGGATGAATGGCTGAACGAACGCGTCGCCCAACTGCCCTTCCCATTGACGAACGCCCAGAAACGCGCCGTGGATGATATCGTGGTCGACCTGGGCTCCGGCCGCCCAATGAACCGCCTGCTGCAAGGGGATGTGGGCTCCGGGAAAACCGTAGTCGCAGCTTTAGCCGCCATGATGATTATCCGTTCCAATGCCCAGGTTGCCTTAATGGCCCCCACCTCCATCCTGGCAGAGCAGCACTACCGCAACCTGAAGGAACTCATGACCGGTGAAGCTGGTTTGTCGGAAAGTGCCATTCGCTTGCTGATTGGGGATACGCCCGAGACCGGGAAGGAAGAGATCCGCACCGGGCTGGCAAACGGGGAGATCAAAGTGGTGATCGGCACCCACGCGCTGATCGAAGACCCGGTCACGTTTGCCAATTTGCAACTGGTGGTTGTCGATGAACAACACCGCTTCGGCGTGGAACAACGCGCCGCCCTGCGCCTCAAAGGCACCAACCCGCACCTGCTGGTGATGACCGCCACACCCATCCCGCGCTCGCTGGCCCTGACCGTCTACGGTGACCTGGAACTCTCGGTCATGGATGAAATGCCGGCCGGGCGACAGGAGATCGAAACCCACGTGCTGGCGCGCCGCGAACGCGAGCGCGCTTACACCCTCATCCGCTCGCAGGTGGAGGCCGGGCGCCAGGCTTTCATCATCTACCCGCTCATCGAAGAGAGTGAGCGCAGCGACATGCTGGCGGCCACTGCCGAACACATCCGCCTGAAGGAGGAAGTCTTCCCCGGCTTGAAGATCGGCTTGCTGCATGGCCGCCTGCGGCCCGACGAGAAGGAAGATGTGATGCGAAAATTCCGTGAGAAGGAATACCACCTCCTGGTTTCCACCACGGTTGTGGAGGTAGGCGTGGATATTCCCAATGCCACAGTCATGCTGATCGAAGGCGCCAACCACTTTGGCCTGGCACAACTCCACCAACTGCGCGGTCGGGTCGGGCGCGGCAGTGACAAATCGTTCTGCCTGTTGATCCCCGACAACGAGGATGCTGTGGAAAACGAGCGTCTTTCCGCCATGGCCGAGACCAACGATGGCTTCATCCTGGCCGAGCGCGACCTCGAGCAGCGCGGACCGGGCGAGTTCCTGGGTACCCGCCAGTCCGGCTATGCATCCACCCTGCGCATGGCCAGCCTGACCGATGTCAAGTTGATCGAAAAAGCCCGCCTCCAGGCCCAGGCCTTGTTCGGGCGTGACCCCAACCTTGAAGCGCCGGAGAATGCCCTACTGGCAGAAGCGCTGGAACGGTTTTGGGATGGCGGTAAAGGAGATGTGAGTTAATGGTTCGTGCATTATTCCCGGGAACGTTCGATCCGATCCACTATGGTCATATTGACATTGCCGAGCGCGCCGCCCGGTTATTCGATGAAATCATCATTGCAGTTTATGATAAGCCGTTGAAATCCCTGCTTTTCCTGCCCGATGAGCGCATTTCCCTGGTACAGGAAACCTTCAAGGCACATCCCAAGATCAGCGTCATCGGATATAGCGGCCTGACTGTGGACGCCTGTCGCAAAAATGATGCCCAGGTCATTGTGCGCGGGCTGCGCGTTTTCTCGGATTTCGAGTTCGAGTTCCGCATGGCGCTGGCCAACCACCGCCTGGCCCCGGATATCGAGATGGTGGCCCTGATCACTGCCGAAGAACACACCTTCCTTTCCTCCAGCACGGTGCGCGAGATCGCGACATTGGATGGGGATGTTTCCAGCATGGTGCCTCCTCACGTTCATAAAGCCCTTAAGACGAAACTAAGCAGTTTGGATGACCAATCCTCCCCACCAAACGCACTTCGGGATTAAAATAATGATGCCTATTGCTTGGCTCTCACGCGGAGAAAAAATATGGATATCCTTGCCCTGGTAGACCGACTGGAAGAACTCTTCAACAATAGCCGCCCCATCCCCTTGACGCACAATGTCATCGTGGATGAGGATAAATTCCTTGACATTATCGACCAGATGCGCATCACCATCCCGGAAGAGGTCAAGAAGGCACAGAAAATCTACAGCGAAAAGGAACGTATCCTGGCCCAAGCGCAGGAAGAGTCCACCCGTATCACTGCCAAGGCACGCGAAAAGGCAGAACAGTTGGTTGATGAGAATGGGATCGTGCAGGAAGCCAAGCACCGCGCCGAACAGATCCTCGAGCAGGCGCGCATGGAAGCGGAAGGGATAAAGGCGGATGGCGACCAGTACGCGCTGGATTCCTTGATGGAGTTCGAGCTGAAGGTGGAGCAACTACTGAACCAGATCCGGAACGGCATCCTGGTGCTGGAAAACAAAAGAACCCCGCCTGGAGCCGAGAAAAAACCGCAGGAAGAGTCCTGATCATCCCAAGAACACAAAAAGCAATCTCCGCACCTCAACCGGTTGCGGAGATTTTTCTACTCAGAACCAATCCCTTTTAGCGAAAATTATGGCAGCAACGATGGTGATTCCCAGGGCGATTCCAACCACCGTAAGGAACGCAAATGGATGGGTTTCATTGCCCGGAATGGCAACATTCATGCCGAAGAATGATGAGATGATCGTTGGGATGTTGATGATGATCGTCAATGCCGCCAGGGCTTTCATCACGCTGTTCAGGTTATTGGAGATAATAGAAGCAAAGGCATCCATCAGACCATTGAGGATGTTGGTCTGGATATCCGTCATTTCGATAGCCTGCTGGTTTTCGGTGATCACATCCTCGAGTAATTCCTGATCTTCCTCGTATTGGGTGAACATCTTCATGCGCTGCAGGCGTTCCATCATCACCTGGTTGGATCGCAAACCGGTAGTGAAATACACCAGGCTTTTTTGATATTTGAGCAGTTCGAGCACTTCCCGGTTGCGCGTCGATTTCTGCAACTGGTCTTCGAGCGCTTCCGTCTTGCGGTTGATCTCCCGCAGGTACATGAGGTAGCGCGTGGCCGTCTCCAGGATGACATATAGCGCAAAGCGATATCGCTTGGCTGTCCGCATCAAGCGGTATTTCCCATTGCATAGAACCCGCGTAATATCGTTGTCCGAACGGCAGATGGTTACCACAAAGCGGTCTGTGAGGATGATCCCGAGTGGCAGGGTCATGTAAGGGATATCATGATCCTCACCCTGGAAACAGGGAATGCGTAAAAGGATAAGCGTGTAATCCTCATCCCGTTCCATGCGCGCCATCTCATCCATGTCGAGAGAATACGTGATCAGATCATGTTCGATCCCCAATTCCTCCAGTTGAATTGTCTCTTCCGGTGTCGGGTCGATGGCATTGATCCAGCCCCCGTTGACTGGTCGCTCAATACGATCCAGTCCATTTTGTGTGGTTTTGAAGATGGTGAGCATGATGGCCTCCTCTGCCAGGTAACCATTTGCGGAGGATACCAGTCAGCCTCCTACATGGTCTCTGACCCAGGTAAGATGAGAAAAAGCGCGTTGCGAATTGCCCCGCAACCGGGCGGATTACAATCTGATGATAAATCGCTTTCTTCGACTACGAGTAACATCATCACATCCTTGCCGGATGAAAGAACCGGCGCATATAAGTATAAGCCTGATAACAGAGAACGGCAATATGGAAACAAAGTATCTTCTGAAAAAGAAGGAGAAAGTTGGGGGGTGTGGGGGGGGGGG
>JBFYSM010000082.1:0-4635 GCA_041301605.1 Chloroflexota bacterium
GCCTTCCTGAGCACAGGCGGCATCCTGCTCCTGCTGACCATGGTTTACACGATCGTTTGGATCACCCTGATGGGACAGGATAATATGTTCGATAACATCAAGCAGATGTGGCTGCCGCTGCTGGCTGGCTTAACCCTGGCTTTCATCCAGGTTTTTGCCATCGACATGCTGCGGCTGTGGCTCACCGGAACCTGGGGAGGCTTTCCCCTTGGCTGACTTGAACGGAGGTTGATTTATGGAATTACTCACCGGTATTCTCTCCGCTTTTGGGCTTTCGGCCAGTGCCGGCCTGAATGCCTACATCCCCTTGCTGGTTGTCGGCGTGGTTGCCCATTACACCGACTGGATCAAACTCGAAGCCCCCTGGGATACATTGTCCAACCCGTGGGTGTTGATCGTGGTCGGCATGCTGCTCATCATCGAGATGCTGGCCGATAAGATCCCGGCAGTCAACCACATCAACGACATCATCCAAACCGTCATCCGCCCGGCGGCGGGAGCGGTGGTCTTTGCAGCCAGCGCCCAGGTGATTACTGATGTTCACCCGGTGCTGGCGTTGATCTGCGGCCTGCTGGTGGCCGGGAGCGTGCATGCCGTCAAGGCCGGGGCGGTCCGTCCGGCGGTAACAGCTACCACTGGCGGAACGGCCAATGTGCCAGTCAGCATCCTCGAAGATGTCGTTGCGACCGTCATGTCCATCCTGGCGATCATCCTGCCCATCCTGGTGGGAGTCTTCATCTGCCTGTTCGTGGCGCTCATCATTTGGTGGCTGTGGAGGCGTGCCAAGAGGGACAAGACGGTGTAAAATAGGAAATATCCAATCACTTCTTCGAAGGAGTAGCCGTGATCCAATACCCTGCATCCTACCCAACCCCAACCCAGGGCGACCTGGTGCGTGAATTCGCCTTTCCCATTTACCAAAGCCGGGGATGGCTGAAACTGATCGGCATCCTGTCCATCATCGGCGGCGTGGCGCAGGCCCTGACCATCGTAGGCATCCTGTTTGCCTGGCTGCCGATCTGGATGGGTGTGCTGCTGATGCAGGCCGCTTCCGGCGCCCAGAATGCCCAGTTGACGGGGCAGAAGTACGAGTTGATCCGCTCGCTTGGCAGCCTGAAAACCTTCTTTGTGCTGAACGGTGTTTTGATTTTATTGGGTATCATCTTTAGCTTGCTGGCTGTATGTGTTACCGTTATCCTGCCGTTGGTGGGCTTGACCCTGATTCCACCTGAATATCTAAATCCGTATTACTATTACCCCTAAGAAAGTCACATCAAAAAGGAGAATAAACATGCAACAAAATCCCTACTCTGCACCCCGCAACAGCACTACTGCCATCATAAGTCTGGTGAGTGGTATCTTGGGCTGGACTCTCTTGCCCTTCCTCGGCTCGATCGTGGCCATCATCACAGGTCACATGGCCAAGAGCGAGATTAAGCGGAGCGCCGGAACCATCGGCGGCAATGGTATGGCCACAGCTGGCCTGATCTTGGGCTATGTATCCATTGTTCTCGGTCTCTGTACCATATGTGTTGTGTTTGTGATTCTGCCACTCCTGGGGATTGGCCTGTCCATCCCCTTTATGAACAGTGGTTACTAGCACCCTATACGAATAGAATCCATGGCTGAACCGAATCTTGTAGATTCCCCCGAGTTGCCATCCCTGCCGCCTGCTCCACCCAGGCGCAGTAATAACACTGTCATGTATGTTATTGCGGCTATCGTTATCCTGTGTTGCTGTTGCTTTGGCAGCATCGGATTGATCATTGCCTTTTGGCAGCCAATCCTGTATGAACTCGGCCTCGCCTGAGGATGAATTTCTTATCCTGCTCGATGAATTAATTCACAAAGGAGAATGCAATATGACCGACAATCTTGAACCCCTTCCGATGGGTGAAGAACTACCCCCTCCCCCCAAGAAGAAGAACACCGGCCTGATCATTGGCATCGTGGTGGCAGTGGTGCTCTGCTGCTGCTGCATTGCTGCGATTATCTTGGGTGTTTCCTTCTGGCCCCAGATTCAATATAGTCTGGGTTTCTAATAAGTGCCTCAAATCCCCGCTTGCAACCGCGAGCGGGGATTTTTATTTGAATTTCTGTATCTTCTCAAAAAGAAGGGGAAAGGTGGGAGGTGTGCGGGCTGGGGAGCAGCCGCCACACCCCCCATTTATTGAGATGTTACGAATTTCTGCTTGAAAAAATCCTGCAATCCAGCCAAACCGGCGCGGGCTTGCAGGCGTGTGTTTTCATCCAATTCCAGCACATCGAACTCATCTTCATCCAATAGCTGTTGTTGCCCATCGGGGGTTACCCACAGGTCGAGCGCCAGGTCCACATATGAAACCTGGCCATCTGTAATGATGGCTGGTTTTCCAATATTGCAAAAATACCCTTTGAGTTGTCCATCGTCACGGTCGTAGATCTCGAAGATGTTATACCAGCGGTCACCGTAGAACGTCTCAACGAACCGGTCCCCCTGTTTGAGCGTGATCTCCATGAAAGGCGTATCTGGTCGGTTGAAATATGCTTCCAGCACCACCGCGTTCGGCTCGCGGCGGATGATCTGGCCTTTATATTGCCAGGTTACCTTGCCATCCAAATCCAGTTTACATACAGTAACCTCCGTCACTTGTCCTCCGGCAGGCATTCCACTTCGGCGAAACTGACCCGCACATCCTGCCCGACCGTCACCTCCATCGGCAGGTGGATATAGACGCCGTTTTCCAGCGTCACCCGGTAATACTCCTTTTGGAAAACGACATCCTTCACGCGGCTGACCAGGCAATCCTGCCCTTCCCCAAGCCGGGCGCTGCCCGGGCGGATCAAGAGCGATACGGACTGCCCCGCCGCGTGCCCATGCCCGCAGGCCGGATCCAACACCCCGGCCGCCGTCTCTACCCGTCCATCCGGGCGGACTATCCCATCCAGCACATTGCCCAGTCCCAGAAAGCGCGCCGCCCAGGCTGAGGCCGGGTGACCCGTTACTTCGGCGGGGCTGCCTTGTTGAGTGATCTTGCCATCGTGGATTAACAGGATTTTGTCCGCCAGTGCAAAAGCTTCCTCCTGGTCATGGGTAACATAGATTGCAGGAACACCGGAATCATGCAGGATCAACCGCAGTTCAGCCATCAGTTGCTCGCGCAGCGTGCGGTCCAGCGCGCCGAGCGGCTCATCGAACATCAACAGGCGCGGCCTTGGGGCCAGGGTCCGCGCCAGGGCAACGCGCTGCTGCTCTCCGCCCGAGAGATCAGTTACGCGGCGGCCAGAAAGGGATGACAGATTCACCTGATCCAGCGATTCAGCAACGCGATGGCGTATCTCACTTCCCGGGATGCTTTGCATCTTCAAACCAAAGGCGACATTCGCGGCCACGCTCAAGTGTGGGAAGAGGGCGTAATCCTGGAACATCAGGCCAAAATTGCGTTGATGTGCAGGCGTGCCAACAAGATTCTCTCCCTTCCAACGGATCTCCCCCATTTCAGGTTCCTCCAGCCCGGCAATGATCCGCAGCAGGGTCGATTTGCCACTCCCCGAAGCCCCCAGCAGGCAGATGGTTTCGCCGGGATGGATGGAGAAGGAAATCCCTAGCAATAAAGGAGCACCTTCATAAGATTTGTGGATGTTCTCAACTTCCAGCATAAGGTTTTAGAATTCTCCTGTTCCCGGCAATCTCAAGCGCTCGATCAGCAGGATGCTCAAGATTGTCAGGAACATCAAAATGGTTGCCATCGCCATCGCCTGGCCATAATTCAACCCGCCTGGCTGGGAAAGGAAGCGGTAGATCGCCATCGGGATGGTTGGGAATTCCGGGCGCGAAACCAGCATGGTAGCCCCGAATTCACCCAGCGAAACCGTAAAGGCGAAGACGGCCCCGCTCAGCGTGGCGCGTGCGACGATCGGCCAGTCGACTGCAAACCAGGCCCGCAGCGGCGAAGCTCCCAGGACCGTGGCCGCCTGCCGCAAACGGTCGGGGATGGATGCCAGGGCTGGCTGCAGCGTGCGGATGACGAATGGCAGGGCGATCAGGGTGTGCGCCAGGGGAACCATGAGCGGCGAGGTCAGCATCCGCCCGAAGGAGATGATGAACCCCAGGCCCAATGTTACAGCCGAAGCGCCGAGGGGCAGCATCAGGAACGGGTCCAGGAAGCGTTCCAGGGAGCCGGGACGCTTGAGCGCCATCGCAACCGGGAAGGCCAGCGCCAGGGAAAGCACCACGGTCAGCCCGGCGTATGCCAGGGAATTGACCACAGCCCGGATGGGGGGGATGTAGAAAATGGAACCCTGCCGGTTGATGAACAATTCCTGGTAATAAGCAGCCGTCAGGCCGGATTGAACTTCGCCGCGCTCGCCGCGCGCCGCTTCCAGCCGGGATACCGAGCGCATGGGGATGGCGATGAGTGGAAAAACGAAAAACGTAACCAGTAACACGGTCATCCCTGCCTTGAAAATGCGCTCAGGGAATTTTTTTGCACGGCGGAGATTGACCTGCGCCGGGCGCGGGGCAGCACTCACCACATTACGAACTACCACGCGGCTGTAGATGATCGAGAACGCCAGCGTGCAGAGCAACTGGATGAGCGACAGGAGCGCCGCCAGCGGCAGGTTGAGCAAATGCAGCGCCTGGATGTAAATCTC
>JBFYSM010000170.1:0-3267 GCA_041301605.1 Chloroflexota bacterium
AAGTAAACCTGGAAGCGGTCGGATATCTGTCCGGTGTTCAACCCGTTGATGGGCAGGGCGTTGGCCAGGATGTTGATGGTAATGGTGGCCAGGATGACCACGATAACAGCGACCTGGCGGAGGGTATCCTTCATATCTTTCTCCTATTCGATCAGTTTGATTTCCAATATGGTATCCTGCCGGCCCTGGCGGGCGGCGTTGAACGCAAACATCTTTTTCATCAGACCGTATTTCTTTTCCAATAGACGGTTCACCTTTTTTGAAACCTCGACATCGGTGATTTCCCTGGCAAATGCCGGAACCCATGTTCCGATCGGTGTGCCATCCATTTTGCAGGGCGCGATATTCACCCGCCCATTGTTGCGGACGCGCTTGACCTTGCCCGAATTGGCGACCGTCTGAATGTAGATGGTCTCGCCATCCTGGGCGAACCAGACCGGCGTTTTCATGCTTTCACCGCTCTTGCGGAAGGTTTCCAGGTTCAGATATTTCTGCCTATCGAATTGGTTTAATCCGCTCATACTTTCTCCTTGACCTTGTAAGCATCCAATGCTCTTGCACGTGCAACGACATGCTCCACGATCGGAGCGGGATAATCCACTCCTATCATACAACGGAATTGACGTTGTTGCTCGATCGACATTTTCCACGGTTCGTGAACATATTCATCCGGCACATTTGCCAGTTCAGGCACGTAGTGCTTCACATAAACACCCAGCGGGTCGAACTTCCTTCCCTGTAATACCGGGTTGAAAACACGGAAATAAGGCGCCGCATCGGTTCCGGTGCCGGCCGTCCATTGCCAGCCGCCGTTGTTGGCCGCCGGGTCGCCATCCAGCAGGTGCTGCATGAAATGTTTTTCGCCCCAGCGCCAATCGATCAACAGATCCTTGACCAGGAAGGAGGCTGCGATCATGCGCGCCCGGTTGTGCATCCAGCCGGTTTGGGATAGTTGGCGCATGGCCGCGTCCACCACTGGGTAACCGGTGCGTCCCTCCTTCCAGGCTTCGAACTCAGCCGGATCATTGCGCCAGGGGATATTCCGCAATTCGGCACGGAACGATTCCATGCGAACGTCGGGGAAGTGGTACAGGATGGCGATATAGAACTCACGCCAGATGAGCTCATTCAGCCAGGTTTCCACACCCTGCCTTGACGTGGGATCGGGTGCGAAGAATTCAGCCTCCTGCGCCGCCCAGGCAGCCTGCCGCGCCGAGAGTATCCCGAAGCGCAGGTAGGGTGAGAGTGCGGATGTTCCATCCAGGTCCATGCGGTTGCGTGACTCTGCATACTGGAATATCTTTTCTTTGGAGAACCGCTCCAGGCGCCGAACAGCTTCACTGGTTGGGAACATATCTGCCAGCCCGTGCTTTGGTGCATCCGGGATATTCTCGCCGGGAATACCTGCCGGTGCCGGGATTTCCCGCGGTGCCTCCAGTGGCCGGCCAGGGAATGGCAGTGACCGCCAGGCCCGGCTGAAGGGGGTGAAGACTGTATAGGGTGCGCCATCTGGTTTCAAAACAGCGTGAGGCGGGTTTACGGTCAGGCCATCGACCAACGAGAGCGGCAGGAACCGGGCCACCTGCTCATCCCTGTGGCGGGCATAGGGAGAATGATCTGCTTCGGCGAAGATACGCTCTGCGCCGGTTTCCTGTATCAACCCTGCCAACACCTGTTCAGGCTTGCCCCGCCGCAGCACCAGATATGAACCGCGTGAATGCAGGTCAGCTTCCAAGGAGCGTAGGGCGGCGAACAAGAAGCCAAGGCGTTTCTCCCCGGCCCACGGCGAGGCAACCACTTGCGGATCCAGAACGAACACGGGCAGGATATGCCGGGCTCGCAAGAGCGCTTCGGCCAGTGCCTGGTTGTCACCCAGACGCAGGTCACGCCGTACCCACCAGATGGCAGTATCCATGCCCAGATATGTTCCCGCTAGAACGCGCCCTGCTGGAGTCCGCGCTTTCCCAACGCAGACTGGATCATCAGGAATTCGCCGATATTATCCATCGAGAGCAGCCCAACCAACTGGTCGTTCTGCATGACCGGGAAGAAGTGGCAGCCGCAGGCCTGCAGGCGGGCGAATACGGGTTCGAGCATGTCGCCCGGATGGACAAGATCGAAATCCCGCCGCATCACCTCGGCAACCAATGCGGTCTGACCGCGCAAGTTGAGGGCAGCCATCAGGTCATTGCGCAGCAGCACTCCCACAACCCGTTCATCATCCAAGACAGGGAAATCCTGCTGGGATCCGTCCAGGATCGTCTGGACAGCCTGGCCCAGGTTGTTCCTGGGCGAGAGGGTTTTGAAATCGGTCAGCATCGCTTTGCCAACCGGGATGCCGCCCAGGGCTGATTTCATCTGCACCATACTGGCTTCCTGCTGGGCGCCGATCCAGACGAAGAAGGCGATGAAGACCAGGAAGGGATTGCTGAAGAGGCCGATGATCCCAAACAGGAAGGCCATCCCCTGCCCGATGCTGGCAGCAATCTGCGTGGCCCGTACATACTCCAGGCGCAGGGCCAGCAAGGCCCGCAGTACCCGCCCGCCATCCATCGGGAAGGCCGGCAGCAGGTTGAACCCAACCAGAAACAGGTTGACGGTCATCAGGCGCTCGACAAACGATCCGCCTGTCAAGGTCAGCTCCGTCAAGGGAGCGAGTGTATTCGTGATCAGCAGGTAGCCAAACAACACCGCGGCAATGACAACGTTCACTGCTGGACCGGCCAGCGCCACCCAGAGCTCCTGGATGGGTTTATCGGGCATCCGTTCGAGACGGGCCACGCCACCGATGGGCAGCAGGGTGATATCACGCGTCTTGATGCCGTAGCGGCGGGCGGTCAGGGCATGCCCATACTCATGCAGCACAACCGAGCCAAATAACGCCAGCAGGAAACCGATCCCTTCCAGCGTACCTGCTACGCTGCGGGTCTGGAGCCAGTAGCTGAACCCCAGGAATCCGACTAGCAGCAGGAATGTGGTATGGATGTAAACATCGATCCCCGCAAAACGACCGATTTTCCAGGACCATTTCATGTTGTACCTCCTAAAAGTCAGTTACCTCAATTTTTGTATATGTATTGTACAGATTTTACCGGTTAATTGTTAATATTATCTCAGAGGCTCGCCAAATCCCCATTAACATTCATGGGGACTCGCTTCTCCCTCAGGCTACTTCGTGAGCCTGCGCCGGATCCACTTCTCGATCTCAATGATGACGAAAGCTGCCAGGCTGACAGCCAATACATCCAGCCAGAGCATCAGGCTCAT
>JBFYSM010000188.1:0-7776 GCA_041301605.1 Chloroflexota bacterium
TGTTCCAGCTCAGACAGTTGCCGCAGGTTGGATAGGATCACTTGATTCGACACGCCTGTCCACTCGATATGACGGGTTTCATCCATCAATTTCAGATCGTAGAGGAACAAGTTCACAAGCGGACGGATCTCATCCAACACGGACCAGGGAGCGTAGCCGGAAGTATCGACAGCGGTGGGTATGCCCCGGTCACGGCAAGTCGTTAGCAGCTCCAACAGGAAGCGGGGTTGGGCGAGGGGTTCGCCGCCGGTGAAGGTCGCCCCGCCGCCGGATTGCTCGTAGAATGTCCGGTCACGCTCGATTTCTGCCAGAACCTGCTCGATGGTCATTTCATGCCCAACCACTTCCAGTGCTTCGGCGGGGCAGGCTAGCGCGCAATTCCCGCTGACCTTGCAGAGGGAACGATCAATACGGATTTCATCCCTATATCGGCTGATTACGTTATTCGGACAGGCATCCAGGCAATCATTGCACAGGATGCAGCGGCCCGGGCGGAAGATGAGTTCCGGCCCGGAGGCTTGGCCCTCCGGGTTGTGGCACCAGCGGCAGGCCAGCGGGCAGCCCTTGAAAAAGACCGCTGTACGGATGCCGGGGCCGTCATGGATGGCGTAGCGGCGGATGTCGAATACCAGGCCGTGCTGGGGTTTTCCTTGGGATGGAGAAATGTTATGTTGGGTGATCACAATTCACCAATATCGTCAAATACGGTGGACGATGCAGGCAGAATTATAAACGAAGGGATTTTAAAAGATGCAGAATTCAGCGATCCGTTGTATCATATGGCTATGAACATTCCTGCCATCGCCACCCCCCGCCTGATCCTGCGTCCATTCACCTTGCAGGATCTGAATCCACTTTTCGCTATTCTCCAGCAGCCAGACATTTTCAAATACTTTCCACGAACAGATGCTCCTTCGTTGGAACGCGTGGAGCGGATCATCGCTTTCTACATCAAGCAGGCTGAAGATTACGGTTTCAGTTGCTGGGCGGTCGATTTGAAAGCGACCGGCGAACTGATCGGCTGGTGCGGCCTCAACCACCTGCCCGAGACTGACGAAGACGAGGTGGCCTACCTGTTGAGCCAGGCCCACCACGGCAGGGGCTATGCAACAGAAGCGGCCCGGGCCAGCCTGGATTTCGGTTTCGATACCATCGGCCTGCCGCGCATCATTGCCCTGGTGCACCCGGAGAACATTGCCTCCTGGCGCGTGATCGAGAAATCGGGCATGACCTTCCTGGATCGAAAAGTGTACTGGGACTTGGAATTACTGCGCTACGAAAAATTCAAGACACCGTCTCCCCGCTGATTTCCATCCATATCTCCCGGAACTTGAGCGCATCCACTTCGAGGGCCGGGCTTTCGCACAGGATGCGCCCGCCCGCGCCTGAATCCTTCAGGGCCTGGAAAATGGCCTTGAAATCCAGGTCAGTCTCTTCGAGCACCAGGTGGTTCTTCTCGCCCTTCGGCCCGTATTCGATGCCGGAAAGGTGGATGTGCAGGTTCTGCATGGCCTCATAACCCAGGGCTTTCCAATAGGCATCCAGTACACCCATCCACTCGGCGTAGGAATTCATCGAGCCATCGCCTGGGCGGGCGTGCAGGTGGGCAAAGTCGAGACAGGGCTGGACGCCGGGGATCTTTGCCAGTTCGAGCACATCTTCCAGCGAACCGATCACGGCGGATTTGCCCATCGCCTCCGGCCGCAGGGTGACCGGGTTGCCGGCGGCGCGGAGTTCAGCCACGCATCCTTCCAGGCGCGGCAGAACCTTGCGGAGAACTACCGCCGCCGGGCGGCCAAAATAGGTGCCGGGATGGAATACGATATCGGTGGCGCCGGCCAGGTGGCCGTAGTGGGCGGCATCCATCAGGTAGCGGCGCAGGCGCGGCCATTTTTCATCATCCCCGTTCAGGTTGATGTAATACGGCGCATGGATGCTCAATGCCATCCCGGTTTCCCGCTCAACTTGGCTGATCCGTTCGCAGGCCTTCTCCCTCACTTGCACTCCCTGGACCCAGGCCAGTTCGAGTGCATCCAGGCCGAGCGAGGCCGCGTAGCGGATGCCGTTCACCGTTCCGCCGGGCGAGGGGGTGGCCGCCGGGGAACCGACCGTGCCGAATCGGAAAGATAGGGTCATTTCGTTCTGTTCTACCGACCGAGAATCGACCTGACCTTCTCCAACAATGGAGGGCCAAGGATCAACAACCCGATCAATACGGATGATAAGGCAGCGATCAGCACGGCCGCCGCGCCCACATCCTTCCCCACTTTTGCCAGGGGATGCCTGGTCGGGCTGGCCAGATCCACAACTGCCTCTATGGAGGTGTTGAAGAATTCCGCCGCCCATACCATGCCAATAGCCAGGAACAACACAGCCCAGTCGCGAGGCGGGAGTCTCAGCCAGAATGCCATGATCACTACCATAATCGTAACCACGGCATGGATCCAGGCGTTCTGCTGGGTTCGGATAACGTACCACCAACCCCGGAAGGCGTTGACGATGGAATGGGCGCGCATGCGGATGAATTTCCACATAGGCTGGTTACTCTTTGACCTGGATTTTCCCCATCCCGATGCGTTCCAGGACCTGGGCCTGGGCGGCCCACATGAGGGCCTTTTCCTCCGCCTCGGCATGGTTGTAGCCCAGCAGGTGCAGCACGCCGTGGATGACCAGCAGTTGCAACTCGGCTTCCACCGGGTGGCCTGCCCCTTCGGCCTGTTCGCGCGCCCTTGGCAGGGAGATGATCACATCGCCAAGATAACGGCGGCCTGTTTCCGGATCCATTTCGTTGGCGGGGAAGGAGAGTACATCGGTTGGGGAATCATTACCAAGGAAATTCCTGTTGAGTTCACGGATGGCATCGTCATCTGATACAACCAGGGTCAGATCGGCATCCAATACGGATTGCTGCTGGAGGGTCTCCAGCGCAGTGCGCTCCAGAGAAGCCGAAGAAATTTTAAGGCCCAACCCCAGTGCAACCTCGATGTTGATCATATTCATTTCTTTTGTTCCTACTGGCGTGGAACAGTGGCAACATCCATCTGTTCTTTGGGATACTCGATGCGTGGATGGTATGTGCCTCGCAGGAAATCATAAAAAGCCTTCCCGATCTCTCTCAAGTCTTGCTGGGTGAGGGCGGTGGCTTCGAGTTGCCCATCCTTTTGGCGGTTCACGATAACGGAACGCACCAGGTTACTCAATTCTTCGTCCGTCTTCGGCCGCTCGGCGCGCGCCCGCGCTTCGACGCCATCTGCCAGCATGAGAATGGCTGTTTCACGCGAGCGCGGCTGTGGGCCGGGATAGCGGAAAGATTCCGTGTCCACCTGGCTGGCGTCTCCACCTGCTTTTTCCAGGGCGCGGTTGAACTGGTAGCGTGTGATCATGCTGCCATGATGCTCAGCAATGAAATCCTGCACCTGGCGAGGCAGGCGATATTTACGAGCCAACTCCAATCCATCCGTAACGTGCCGGATGATGGTTTCTGCGGCTTCTTGTGGATCCATTTCATCATGGGCATCGACATTGCCGGGATCTTGGTTTTCTACGAAGAATACCGGGTTGGCCGCTTTTCCTACATCGTGGAAGAGGCCTCCGACGCGAGTCAGGAGGGCATCTGCGCCGATCCTTTCGGCAGCCTGTTCGGCCAGGTTGGCCACCTGCAGGCTGTGCTGGTAACTGCCGGCCGCCCGCATCAGGAAGTATTTAAGCAGGGGTGAATCAGTGCGCGAAATTTCGAGCAGTTGCAGGGCAGTGGTCAAACCCAGCCATTGAGCAAGGATATACTGCAACAACAGTGCCAAGCTGGAGGATGCAACTCCAACCAGCAGCGCGGCTCCAGTCAGGGTGGCGATCCCCAGCCAATCCATTTGCCAGAAGGGGATGCGGAAGGCAACGATAACTCCCATTCCTGCTGCTCCAATGGCCAGGGCGGAAAGCAGGAAATGCGAAACGCGCCTTGCCTGACCCAAAACGAGTACACCGCATAAACTGCCCATCAGGTAATACACGAACAGGTCGAGTGTATTGGGCATTCCATATGCAGCCAGCAGGCTGAGGATGAGTGAAAATATGATGCCGCTCTCCATACCAAACAGCACGGAGAAAAGTAATCCCAAGGCTGGTATTGGGAAGATATAAGGCAAAACCGTCCGCCCCGGGATGGTCAGGCGTGCGCCGTACAGGAATAGCAGGAACAACAGCGCGATCAACAGCAAGCTGCGCAATTCCGACATGGCAAACGGTTTACGACGGGATAAATACAGAACCACGAACAGCAGCGCCAGAATAACCAATGCAGCCGCGCCAAGCAGATCCTTGCTGATGCCACCAGCCTCGATCAAGCCCAATTCGGTCAGCGCTTCGTAATCGGCAGCCGAAATAACCTGCCCACGCCGCACAACTGTCTGGCCTGCGACAAATGTACGTACCACCGGTTCGACCGCATTGCGGGCGGTTTCACGCGCCAGGGCGGTCAATTCCGGGCTGTAGAATGAATTGGCTGTCACCATGGGCGAAACAAGTTCTACTATTACATCGGTTTCGTTTACGGTCAGAGACAGGCTCACCATGGGAGGCAGGTTAGTGCGAATGTTTTCTATATCCTCTGTGTGGATGGCGTTACGCATGACGCGTTCCAGCACTACCCTGGCTTCATTTGCCAGAACTTCCCACCGTTCAGTGGAATGTGTGAGGAGTAAATCTATATCCTGGTCGGAGAAAGAAATGCCTTGGATGTCTGCCAGAGCCTGGCGTTTCTCCTGCATGGTCATCCCTGCATTTCCACGGATTTCACCTATTGCAACCAAAACGGTCATCAGCTGTGAGCTCTGGAGGCGGGCAATATTCGTATCCAAGGATCCGTAAACAGGCTCCACCCTTTGTTCGGCTGCAGCACGCGCCTGCTCGGTCAGCACCTCACTGACAAATGCGTATTCTATTGGCGCTGTCAGATCCTGCGTTGCCACATCCCCCGGCTCTAGGATGGGTTCGGCCAGACCGCCTGACCAGGGTTGGATCAGTGCCAGGTACGACAAGATGACCGTGCAAACCAGAATCACAAACTGTAAGAATCTGCGGCGGTTCGATATAGACGGTGTGCGCCGTTCGGATTTCATCAAATGAAGGGGTTATTTCTGTAACAGCTCTCGAACAGCCTGGCTGACCTGGTCGCCGGGAGCGCGTCCCTGGATGCGCGGCATTAATAATTTCATGACCTTGCCCATATCCGCTGGGGATGCCGCCCCGGTTTCGGCAATGGCTGCTTCGGCCAATGCTTTCAGCTCATCAAGGCTGAGCGCCTGCGGCAGGAATCCCTGGACAATCTTGATCTCGGCTTCGATCTCCGCCACAATATCGGCACGGCCAGCATTCTGGGCTTCTTCCAGGGATTCGCGGCGGGTTTTGAGTTCTTTCTGCAACAATGCCAGAACGGCCGACTCGTCCAGGGTTTCCTGGCGATCGATCTCGGCCTGTTTGATGGCTGCCAACGCCATGCGGACCGTTCGCTTGCCGACCGCATCCCCGGCGCGCATGGCATCTTTGAGTGCGTTTTCCAGTCTTGTTTTTGTGTCCATGGTCGTCATTATACCGCGTGGCGCTTTCATCAGAAGTCTGCAAAAAGATGTTGCCTGGTTGCATCCAGTTCCTTGAAGATTTGTTCAGACTCGTGGCGTGTGCGTTTGATGGCAGCCTTGATCGCATAGGGGAAAAGCGAACCGCGCCCGGGTGAATCGAGGTTCATCCAGGCATGTGAATCGCGCGGCAGGCGCTGCATGGCCCACTCCTTCAGGGAAGGGATGAAAATCATTAAATCCAATGGCAGGTATATTTTCCCTGAGAGCAGTTCCTTGCTGGTGAAAACGGACTCATCCAAAGGATCGATCTCATCCGGCAAGGGCCGGGCATTCTCTGGGAAACGCCTCAGCCATAAGGCAACATAATTGCTGTGGGAATACAGGTCTTGCAGGGCATGGGTCAGGCGGCCGAACGCCTGCCAGGCTTGCCGTGGTTTCCCCTTTCCCAGGGTAGTGAATATCACTGCTCGTTGAGCAGCAACATAAGCCCAACTTTCCACAAAGGAATTTGCATCGAAATGGAAGTGGGGATGCCCGATCTGCCCATATAGGTTATCTTGCCCCCGGTTGGCTTTCAGGATGATCTCCAGTGCGGTTGGGCTGAACTGCCCGCCCACCGCCTCCAGCGTGATGGCCCGATGGTATTCGGTCAGCACGCCTACTTGATCCCTTTCAGGGCATAGATCTGGACCGGTTTGCTTTTCCCCTTGAGCTCCACCGGTTGGAGAGGGTCTGCCAGGATATGCTCGGACATTATTTCATAGGTGGCCTGGTCGATCAGGATCTGCCCGGGCTGGGCGGTCACTTCCAGGCGCTGGGCCAGGTTGACCGTATCGCCGATGGCGGTGTAGTTGAACAATTCACTCGTCCCGACATTGCCCAGGATGGCATCCCCGGTGGTCACACCGATGCGGAAGAGCAGGTGGTGGGAGGGTTCCTTGAGACGCGCATGGGCTGCATGGGCCAGCTTGTTGATGTTCAAGGCGGCGCGCAGGGCGCGCAGGGTATGGTCGGGCTGTGGATCGGGCGCGTTCCAGAGCGCCAGCACGGCATCTCCCATGAACTTGTCCAGGGTGCCTTCTTCTTCCAGGATGGCGTTGGCAGCCAGGGCCAGGTAATAATTCAAGACTTTGAACAGCGTTTCCGGTTTTGTCCGCTCGCTGAAGGAAGTAAAGCCGCTCAGGTCGGCGAACAGGATGGTGGCCTTCTGGCGCAGGCCATCCAGGCGCAGCGAACTGGGGTCCGAGAGCAGGCGGTCGCGGATGCGGGGAGCCACCACGCGCCCGAAGGTCTGGCGGATGCGCTCCTGTTCGAATTGCAGCTTGCGCCGCTCGGTCAGGTCCTCGATGACGATGGTGGTCCCCTTGGTGCCCAGGTAGGCATCCAGCAACGGCGAGCAGGAGAGGCGCAGGTATAGGTCGCCGCGAGCAGGGACGTTCGGGGTCATCTCGGCGCTGAGGGTTATGGTACCCTGTTCCAGGGCGTTGGTTGTCACCAGGTCGAGTTCCGGGCAAAGGTGCGGGAGCGCATCGGGCAGGGATTTGCCGATCACGTCGCCCACCGCTGCACCAAATATCTTCTCGGCAGCCTGGTTGAACAGCGTGATATTACGTTCCACATCGGTTGTGATGACGCCGGTGGAAATGGATGCGAAAATATCATCCATCAGGTTCTTCATCTCCAGCGTCTGGTCGAGCGTCCGGCGCAGATTGCCGAACAGGCGGGCATTCTCCAGGGCCAGCGTGGATTGCCCGGCCACCGTCGTCAGGAAATCCAAATCCTCGCTGGTATACGGATCGCCGGAGCGTTTTGGGCCCAACGCCATGAAGCCGATCAGTTTGCCTTCATAACGCAACGGTACGAAGGTGGAGCATCCTAATTGCTCGTATGATCGGGGATCGACCCGCAACCCGGCTGGCAATTCCTGGCGGGGTGGCAGCCAAAGCGCCGCCTCCTGGTATTTCAGCAGGTTGATGAGCGGGTCATGGATGGGGAGCAGCGGATTGGAATCCGCCTGGTGCGAGTGGGGCAGGTAGAGCGCCTGGTCATCATGGTACAGGTAAATGATGAAAGGTTCCGCTGCCAGGGTGGCTTTGATCTGTTCTTCGAGCAGTCTCAGGGTGCGTTCCAGGTCAGGTGTGACCACCAGGCTGGTGGACAGGCTGCTCAAGGCCCGGCGGTAATCGGCCGGGGCGCGGTAGAA
>JBFYSM010000199.1:0-4038 GCA_041301605.1 Chloroflexota bacterium
CCGAGAAAGCCATCCAGATGTTCAATGGCTACTCGCTGGATGACCGCGCCCTGAAGGTCAACGCAGCCCGGCCGCCCGAAGAACGCAGTTTCGGCGGTGGCGGCGGATACGGCAACCGGCGCGGCGGTGGTGGCGGCGGTTACAACCGTGACAACCGCAACAAGCGCGGCGGGCCCGGCGGCCAGCGCAGATACTAGATCATCCACAATAAAAACACCTCCTGTGATGCACATCCAGGAGGTGTTTTTGTTTGAATTCCTGGCGACGATTCTCCCCCTACAACGGCCTGGGTGATAGAATCAGGCAAACCGTGAACCCCCTTTCGGGGACAGGCGCGCAAACCACAATGTACACCCTCGAACTCAACCCTTCGACTATGCTCAGGGCAGGCTCCGGCCTGACCCAGGTGCTGGCGGATGGCACGTACACCTAAAGTGCCATTTCCTCGATCCAACGCACCCAGCCAAGCTGCACATCCTGGAGGGCATTGAACAGGCGCTTGTCGGCGGTCCAGAAATCGCACCCCAGGGCCTGGGCCAGCACAAGATAGTAACTATCATAGTCCGAGGCACGCTTGAGCCGCAGGGACCAATCGAGGGCAGCCAGGTTTTGTCCGGCATCCGGGACGAACAGGCGCACCCCGAGTGCATCCAGTTTCTCAAGCGCCTGGCGCGCCTCCTTCTCGGTGATCTCCCCAAAATGGAACGCCTTGCAAATCGCAGAAGTGGTTTCGTGCGCCCAAAGCGCTGGCGCAGCCGGCTGCGCATCGACAAAGGTCTGCACCAACGCCAGGCAGTGCGCCTGCTGCAGGTTGGGCAGAACGGCTTTCACGGCCACGCCGGCATCGATGACTACCAGGCCGTCGGTCATCGTGTCTCCAGATCAGTGCGGGATGCATCCAGGATGGCATCCACATCCACCGGCATGCCGCGGCGTTTCTCGATCCTGCCAGAGAGCGCCCGGGTTTCTGTCAGCCATTTCTGGATGTCGGCGGCGCGCCCCTCGCTCACCAGCAGTTGCTCATAATCCCGCATGCTGACCAGCGCAGCCTTGGGCTTCCCACGCGAGGTGAGGATGATCCGTTCACCAGCGTAGGTGACGCGGTTGACCAGTTCGGAGATGTCCCGTTTGATTTGACCAATACTTACTTGTGTATCCATCGGATAACTCCTTTGTTGCAATATCCTGATATTACAATTATTATATCATGTCACGTGGATCAACAAAGGATAGTATCATCTCAATAACTTGGGGGGCGGGGTGTGTGTGGACGGCTTCGCCGCCCACACACACCCCATCTTCCCCCATTTATTGAGAAGTTACAAAGGAAACTTATTCCCCAATCAAAATCGCCCTGGCCGGGGCGCCATCCGAGCCGAGCAGTTTCAGGGGCAGGCAGCACAGTTCATAATTACCCTGCTTCACCTCGCTCAGATCCAAGCCCTCCACGGCCATCACACCCGCCCCGAGCAGGATCTTGTGGGTCGGTGCGCCCTCCCCAAAGGGGGCGACCGAAAGGTAATCCACGCCCACCAGCTTGATCCCGCGCTGCACCAGCCATTCGGCCCCATCCACTGAGACAGCCACGAAATCGGTCTTGAACTCCCATTCTCCGCGCTGCCACAGGTGCGAGTTGCGGGTGCGGAACAGCAGGCGAGCCGTGCCGGCCGGGATCGTGGTCGATTCCAGTAAACTGGCCGTGATGGCGCTGACTTCATCCGGGTAGTGGACCACATACGCCGGGCCGGTCAGCACCTCCAGCGGCAGGGATTCGACCGTACGGCAATCGTTCATGAAGTGGTGCGGCGCGTCCACGTGCGTGCCGGCGTGCACGTTCAATGCCAGGAAGGTCAGGTTGCAGGGAGCGCCCCGGTCCATGAAGGCCGTCTGGTGCAGGTCCACGTTCGGGTCGCCAGGCCAGACCGGCAGGTCCGGGGATATGGTGAGGGAAATATCGTAGATACGCATAGTAGATTCCTTTCATGTTCTGTCAAATGGGGATTGCTTTGCTCGCTTGGTCTCGATACACCCTTCGTAAAAAACACTCAGGGTTACTCGACCAGCACTCGCTCGCAACGACATCAAGGCTTCCAGATGCTGTTTTCGAACATCAGGTTCAGCATCTCAACCCGCTCGCCAGCCGTCATCGGGCGCGGGCGGGCATAGCCTTCCAGCATGGCGGTCAATAGTTCTGTAGTTATGTAGCTGCCATCATAGAACACATGCCGGTCGATGAACTCGCGCCGGGTGCTGAGTTCGGCCATCTGGTCGAAGAACAGGTTGCCCAGGCCGTAATGGATGAAAGCGTCGCTGTAGAACTCCATCCCCATCGGCACGTGCGACTGGCTGCCGTTGACAACCACCGCCCCGGCTTCGGCCATCGGGCGGAAATCCTCCTTCTGGGCATTGGGGATCGCCGTCGAATAATATTCATCATGCTGGAAGGTGACGATGACCAGGTAACCCTCATCTTCCAAACGGGCCACCTCGGCCTGCATCCACTCGAAATCACACTGCGCCGCGCCGGGCTGAGACTCTGTTGCCCAGGCATAGGCCGGGCCGGCCGAATTGCATCCAATGAACGCCAGCCGGTTGCCATTGTGTTCCAGGGTGATGGCCTTGCGGGCATCCTCCAGGTCAACGCCGCCGCCGTAATAGCGCCAACCGGCCTGGTTGTATAAGTCCAGCGTGAACAGCGTGGCTTCAGAGCCCCAATCCTGGAAATGGTTGCCGGTCAGCTCGACGATATCCGTGCCAACGTAATCCAGCAGGTTCATATACAGTTCGTTGCTGCAAAAGCGCAACATGCCATAATTCGGGTCCGGGTACGGGCATCCCTGGGCGAAAGGCACTTCATTGCTGATGTGCGTCAGGTCGGTGGTGACCAGCCAATCGCGGATATCCTCTGCCGGCCAGAGATAACCGTTCTTCTCCATGGCATACGCCGTCGCCCGCACCAGGGCGGTGACGCCCGTCATGACCAACGTGGTCATCTTTTCGGGATCACGGTTGCTGGCAGGGAGCGAAAAGTTTTCGGATGATAATGAAGTTTCCAGCGAAAACGTTACCTTGAGTGGATAGGTGGCCGGGTCGAAATCCTTGTGGATGGGCGACTGGCCATCAACCTCCAGAACCTTCCAGCGCGGCTCCAATGCTTCGAAGGGGATGATCCCCCAGGCTGGAGACTCGTTCCAGGCTTTGTCCACCAGTTCGTCCGCGTCCGCCACCTGCACGGACCCGGCAACGGGCGCGCCCCAGGTGGCCGTGAAGGCCGTCAGGGTGGAGCCATCCATCCACAACGGCAGCCCGGCGAAGGGCCCGGAAGGTTCGCCAGCCCAGCAATTGCGGATGTCAGCAATCGCGACTTCATCCGTCACCGTGAAGAATGGCGCCACCAGGGCATAGATCCAGGTCGTGGAGGGCAGGCCGCCCCCAATTGTCCCTGTCTGGACATCCAGGTGGATGGCCGCCTCCATCTGCGTTGCAGCCAGCGGATAACCCCACTCCTGCGCAAAGGCCCTCAGGGCTGGCGGAACAGCCGGGGAGAGATACAGGGATGGCTGCTGGGGTTCGGGCGTGGCCGTCGCGGTCGGGGCTGTCGCGGGCGTGGCCGTGGGAGGTTCCAGGGTCGGGATCAGGGTGGGCAAGCCGGGCAAACCCAGCGGGGTCGAACCTCCCCACACTTCGTCCGCCGGAACGCAGGAGGAAAAAAGCAAGAGGCAAAAAGCGAAAAACAAATGAAAGCGTTTCACGATTTGAAAGTTTCCGTGCGGAGGGCATATTGTCGAATAGCCTGCTCATCCAGTGTAACACCCAGGCCGGGAGCGGTGGGCACGTCGATGGTGCTATCCGGGTTGAGGCTGAAAACCTCGTTGGTGATGTCGCGGCGATAATAACGGGCAGAAGCCGAAATATCCCCCGGCAGGCTGAAATTGGGCAGCGAGGCCAGCACCAGGTTGGAGGCGCGCCCAATCCCGGTTTCCAGCATCCCGCCGCACCAGACCGGTATGTTCTGCGCCTGGCACAGGTCATGGATGG
>JBFYSM010000201.1:0-3007 GCA_041301605.1 Chloroflexota bacterium
ACCCCATCCACGCCAGGGCGTAACTTCGCCAGCAGGTCATCTGCGGTGCTGTATTCCAGGGGAACGGGTTGTGTCAATCGGGAGACCTCAATGTGAATATCCGCCAGTTCGCGCTCCTGGACAGGCGGGAAACGGTAATCCTCCAGTGCGGCGGCGATGGCATGCTCACGCACATCCTCCGCCAGGGATTGATAGGGTTCCAGCGCGCCGATGCAGCCGCGCAGGTTGCCGCGCACCGTCAGCGTGACGAAGCTGGCCCCATTGGCACGCAGTGTGGGAGTCAGGCTGGCATCTTCAATGGCTGGCAATGGCTGGCCGCGTACGCCATGTTCCAACGCCTGGCGGGCCAGGGTCAATAATCTCTGCTTCTCTTCGAGGGTCAGTTGGTCTGTCATCATTCTCTCCCTTTGGCCATCATCAACCGATAGCCGCGATTGTAGTAAACCAGCGGATTGATTGCCCGAAAACTCCGCGCTGCGATGACTTCCGCAACAAAGAGCGTGTTTTCTCCCACCGGTTGGACAGTATGGACACGGCAGTCAAAGTATGCCAACCCGCCCTTGATGAACGGGACACCACTGATAAGGTTCTCCGTTTCCACGCCAGCGAAGCGGTCATCGTTCCATTCGGGGACGCGCCCCGCAAAACGTTCCGAAAGCTCCCGCTGGGATCCAGCCAGGATGGTCGCGCCGAAAATGCCGGTTTGCAAAACCAGATGATGGGTACGGGTGGACTGCTGGAGGGCTACCAATACCTGGGGCGGTTGGAACGAGATGGAAGTAAAAGAGCTGACCGTCATCCCCTGGCGGATCACGCCATCGGTAGCAGTGACGATGGTCACGCCGCTGGCCCAGCGCCGCATGGCAACGCGCATATCTTCGAGATCGAGTGGCATGGTGATACTCCTGCTTCCATCATACTTATCCAGATGGCATCCGTCAAGCATTGGACACGGATTTCACGGAGCGCACGGATTTTTTCGATAAGCGTTGGGCATAAAGGGGTAACAATTCCTCCAATTCTCCTCCAAAAAACCTTGCTTTTTATGCCTGGATTAGGGTACTATTATCCATAGATGCAACCAACACCCCCCATCCTCCCACGCAGAACCAATAACATGCGGATTGGAAGAATCCTCCAAACAGCCATCAGCGTTGCGATCGTGCTGGCTACGCTGTTCGTCGCCTTTCCGGTTGGGGTGCTTTCCAGCAACTTGAGCGAACAACTGGCATTGTTGTTGACCCCCCAGCCGGAAGCGTATCCCCTCGCACCGACAGAGCAGCGTGTGTTGAGGATCGGCATTGTCTCCGGCCACTGGGAGAATGAGAACGATCCAGGAGCCGTATGTGCAGATGGTACCACCGAGGTACAAGTCAACCTGACGATTGCCACCCTGGTGCAGCAGAAACTGTCAGCCCAAGGCTTCCAGGTCGACCTGTTACAGGAATTCGACCCCCGGCTGGAAGGATACCAGGCCGTCGTATTGGTATCCATCCATAACGACACGTGCGATTACATCAACGACCAGGCCACCGGCTTCAAGGTGGCGGCCAGCATGAGCAGCCGAGATCCCAACCGTGCCAACCGTCTCACCGCCTGCCTGCGCGACCGCTACGCCCAGATCACCGGCCTGTCTTTCCATCCCGGCAGCATCACAACCGATATGACCGGCTACCACTCCTTCGAAGAGATAGACCCCATCACAACCGCGGCCATCATCGAAGCCGGCTTCTTGAATCTCGATAAAACGATCCTGACCCAGGAACCGGGGCGTATCGCGGATGGCATCGTGGCCGGCATCCTGTGCTATATCAACAATGAAAGCATCGCGCCCACCCCCACGCCCCAGATACCATGAGCCAGGAAACGATCCGTCAACTGCTGAATAATGCCTACCGGGCTCTCCAGCGCGGCGACAAGCGGGAAGCCAGGCGCTGGGCGGAACTGGCAGCCGAGGCCTTCCCGGAGCAGGAAGAGCCCTGGCTAATCCTGGCCGGGGTTGCCACCCCGCGAGCCAGTGTGGCTTACATCGAAAAGGCGCTCCGGATTAACCCGCAGAGCGAACGCGCCCGCCAAGGGATGGCATGGGCACAGGCCCGTTTGCTGGAAGAGGAAAAGAACCTGGCTGGACAGGAAAAACCAGCACAGAGGAGAACCCACCAGTCGGAACCCGAACCGCAGAAACAAATCCAAACTCCCGCTCCGATGCGGGATGCAAGTTCTGAACCTGCAGCCCGTCAAACCGGCTCATCCCAGGTCGAAGCCCGTGATCCCATTACTGCCCAGCCCAGACATTCGTTCCATGCTGAGCCCCCCAAGAAAGCACCCATCCTGAGCGAAAAAGCACTCGCCAAGCGGCGACATTCCCTCCTTCCGCTTTTGTTGTTGGTAGCCTGTGCCAGCATCGCCTGGGCGCTCTGGCCAGGGAATGCATCCCCCGCCCTGGCCTTCCTGTACCCAAAAGCCAGTGAAACACCGGGAACCGCAACCCTGCCAGGTGGGGCGGCCGATATTGCCAAGCCCACCTATACCCCTACCGCAACGGCAACCCTGACACCTACACCCACCTTCACGGCCACGCCCACTTTCACGCCCACGCTGACACCCACAGACACGCCAACCATCACCCCTACCGACCCGCCATCCCCAACCCCGCTGCCGAGCAATACGCCCAAAGCTCGCGCGACCCCTTCCTATGATGCAGACCCGGGCAGCGAGGGGGAACGCTGGATCGATGTAGACCTCTCTGAACAACGCGTCTATGCCTACGAGGGCGATACGCTGGTGGAGAATTTTCTTGTCTCCACCGGGACATGGAAGCACCCCACGGTAACCGGCCAATACTATATCTATGTCAAAATGCGTTACTCGGATATGTCCGGGCCGGATTACTTCCTGCGGGATGTCCCATACACCATGTATTTCTATAAAGGCTATGCCCTGCACGGAACGTACTGGCACAGCAACTTCGGCACCCCAATGAGCCACGGTTGCATCAACCTGCGGA
>JBFYSM010000251.1:0-5268 GCA_041301605.1 Chloroflexota bacterium
AACCGGAAGCCGCATTCTGCGATCTGGACCAGTTGATGGAGATCGAGGAACAATATGTTACGCACATCGTCCAGCGCGTCCTGCGGGATCGGATGCCTGAGCTGAAATTCCTGGGCCGCGATATCAGCCGGTTGGAAAAGATCGAGCCACCCTTCCCGCGCATCTCGTATGATGACGCGGCAAAGAAACTCCAGGAACTTTACGCGGCCGAAACCGATCCCGAAAAGAGGGAACTGTACAAGTTCGATTGGGGCATTGATTTCGGCGCCCCGCATGAAACCGCGCTGACCAACTTGTATGAAAAGCCTCTCTTCGTTTACGGGTACCCAACCGCGGTCAAAGCATTCTACATGGAACCCTGGCCGGGCCGTCCCGAGGTTTGCAAGTCTGTGGACCTGCTCGCCCCGGAAGGTTACGGCGAGATCATCGGTGGCTCGGAGCGTATGTCAGACCCCGACTTGCTCATGCAACGCGTCCACGAACACGGTTTGCCCGAAGAAGCCTTAAAATGGTACCTCGAACTGCGCAAGTTCGGCTCTGTCCCCCATTCTGGCTTTGGCATGGGCATCGAGCGAACGGTTGCCTGGCTATGCGGAATCGAGCATATCCGAGAGGCGATCCCCTATCCGAGGATGATCAAGAGAGTGTACCCGTAGCTTACAAATTCCCATCAAGGGGCGCGCGTGATTAATTTTTCCCTACCCACCCCTTTGGGTTAATGGTATAACATGAATGCCCTGCTGTGCTCGTGATGCTGCACCCCCGGTTTTGAGCCAACACCCACAAAATGGGCTCCAATCTCACAGAAAAAATGCGATAGGCTCGAGCCAAGGCAAATTTTCTGGGGCGGAACCCTCACCTGCGAAAGCAGGTTCAAAACTAAGCAGCACACGGCACGAGCGGGGTTTTCGTATACCTTTGGAGCTACGCAGTTGGGATGGATTCGGATGTGGTTGGCGGGCTTCACCCGGACACCACACCCCCACTCCCCTTGAACTGTGTAAATTCTATACCTTTTGCCTTGACTTTTACCATAGCCAAAGGTAGAATTCCGCCCAAGTTGTCTGGATGGCTTAACAATCGAATAAAAGAGAAATAGCGGCTGAATCTTGCAATCATTCAGAATTCAAAGATGTGCAAGATGACGAGGTGGAGGTTCCTCCCGGCGACGGGAGGTTAACCCCGGATTTCCGGGGAAAAATCGAATCGATCAGCGGATGCCTCCGGAGCCCGATCACAGGCTCCTTTCTCCCTTCCGAAACAAGCATATTGCGAAAACCACCTGGTGACAGGTGGAACAAGGCAGGTGCAGTGACACAGGCAGCATCATACACGCCTGTCATGTTATGGAAGGGCAGCCAGCATCAAATCACGTAAGGAACAGGGCATGCCCGGCATGTCCTGTATTTTTTTAACTCAGTACAAGGAGAACAATCATGGATACAAAAGAGTTGCTTGCCCGTGTCAAAGAAGATGGTGTGAAGTTCATCTCCTTCCAGTTCACCGATGTGACCGGAGCGGTCAAGAGTGTGGATGCCCGCATCAACCGCCTGGAATCTGCCCTGGAGGATGGCATCTGGTTCGACGGTTCCTCTGTTGAAGGATTCGCCCGCATCCAGGAGAGCGACATGCGCCTGGTGATCGACCCATCCACATATGCCGTGCTCCCCTGGACACCACCCGAAGCCCGCCGGGCGCGCGTCTTCTGTGACATCTATGCCCCGGATGGACACCCCTTCGAGGCAGATCCGCGCGGCACCCTCAAGCAGATACTGGCAAAGATCAAGGAGCGCGGTTGGGTCTATAACGTTGGCCCAGAGCCGGAATTCTTCCTCTTCAAACCCGGGAACGGTCACGGGGTCCATCCGGTACCGCATGATGTAGGCGGGTACTTCGATTTCTCCGCTGACGATGAAGCGGTCCGCGTCCGCACTGCATTGATGGATGCCCTGGACAGCATGGGGTTGGAAGTGGAAGTCGGCCACCACGAGGTGGCACTCGGCCAGCATGAGATCGACTTCCGCTTTGCAGATGCCCTGCGTACAGCTGATAACGTGCTGACGCTCAAATACACAGTCAAAGCCATCGCCGCCCAGCATGGCCTGGCGGCATCCTTCATGCCAAAACCGATCTTTGGCATCAACGGTTCCGGAATGCACTGCCACCAGTCGTTGTTCGATACCAAGGGCACTAACCTGTTCTTCGATGCACAGGATGAGTATAAACTCTCCAGGATCGCCTATTCCTTCATCGCCGGGCAACTGGCACATGCCCGCGCCCTGGCGGCGGTTGTAGCACCCACGGTCAACTCCTACAAACGGCTCGTTCCGGGCTACGAAGCGCCCGTTTACATCGGCTGGGCGCAGATCAACCGTTCAGCCCTGGTCCGCATCCCGCGACCCACGGATGGCCGCGACAAGGCCGTGCGTGCCGAATTGCGCTTCCCAGACCCTTCATCCAACCCCTACCTGGCTTTCACGGCCATGCTGGCTGCGGCTCTGGATGGCATCGACCACCAGATGATGCCACCTCCCGCCCTGAACAATGTCAACCTGTACCACCTGACACCGGAGCAAAGGAAGGAAATGGGCGTTAAGGAACTGCCCGGTTCCCTGGCAGAAGCCCTGCATGAATTGGAAACCGATGAAGTGCTCAAGTCTGCCATCGGCCCGGAAACCTATGAGGCCTTCCGGCGCGCCAAATGGGCTGAGTGGGATGAGTACCGCATCCATGTGACCGATTGGGAGATCGAAAGATACCTGGAAGTGGCATAAACTGCCTTCCCACCTTTCCAATCCAACAGCGACCCGCCCAGTGGTCGCTGTATTTTTGCCAGCAGACATCTTCATAAAAACAACACAGTTTCCGGGCAATGCCTTAACCTGGTTTAAATCGACAAGTTTTATAGTCGTTCCAGCTATCCATCGCGAGGAGTGTTCGATGAACTTGAAACGAATTCTATATTTGCTCTTGATCGGTGTTGTAGCAGTCTTCAGCGCTGCAGCAGGTGCAATCGTGGGAGGAAAAGCCGTGATTGCACGACTACTCCAAGAACGGTAACCACAATCCTTTCAATCCAATCACCCCAGTAGAATTGACTTTCTACACTTCAAACTGGCCCTCCAGCCCCCGCCCTGAATCCGACCCGATCCAGACCTTGAAACTGCCCGGTTCGATGATGTACCGCATCTCTGGCCCGATGAAGCCAAGTTCACGCACTGGCACCTCAAAGCGGACACGCTGGGATTCTCCCGGCTGGAGCGTAGCCCGCCTGAAACCTTTCAACTCCTTAACCGGCCGCGTTACCGAAGCCAGAACATCCCGGATATAGAGTTGAACAGTCTCCGTGCCCGTTTGCCTTCCGGTATTTTCGATCGTTGCACTGACCACGAGCGTTCCATCCAAAGACACTGATGGCGTCTCCACTTTCAAGTCGGCATACATAAACCGGGTGTAACCCAACCCGTACCCGAAACAGAAAGCAGGAGAATTGGACTCATCCAGGTAGGTCGACCGGAAAGGTTCGTGGAACTGGGTGGTACCGCTGCCTTCCGCCGGACGTCCCGTGCTTTTCTGAGCATAATAGACCGGGATCTGTCCCTCCGCCCGCGGCCAGGAAACGGCCAGCCGACCGGACGGGTTGCATGTGCCGAAGAGGATATCCGCCACCGCCTGCCCGGCGCGGATGCCGCCATGCCAGGTAACCAGCAAGGCGTCCGCCTGCTCCACCAGGCGCGGGATAACGAGCGGGCGTCCGCACAGCAGGACAGCAACGAGCGGTTTGCCAGTCGCGGCGAGGGCATCCGCCAGTTCCTGCTGGCGGCCCGGCAGGCCGAGATGGGCACGCGAATGGGCCTCGCCGCTCAGGTCCGCGCCTTCTCCGATGGCAAGGATAACCACATCAGCATCGCGCGCTGCGGCAACGGCTTCCGAGAAATCTTCTTCAGCGCCATACAGGGAACATCCCTGCACATTCCTGATTGACAATTCGGGGAGATAGGCCCGGATGCCCTGCAGGATGGTCTCTACATCCTCGGCGCGGCCGGCGCTGGCCCACGTGCCGAGCAGTTCACACTGGTTATCCGCCAGCGGACCAACGACTGCCACGCGGATTTTTTCCTTTGGGAGCGGCAGCAGGTTGGACTCGTTCTTGAGCAGCACCATCGACTGGCGGGCCACTTCCAGGGCATGTGCCCGGAAATCCTCGTTCAGGATGATCTTTTCGGCCAGGGTCTCATCCGTAAACGGATCATCGAACAGGCCAAGGCTGAACTTGAGCCGCAACACCCGACGCACAGCTTCATCTACCGCAGCAATGGGCACACTCCCTTCTTCGACCAGTTCAGCCAGGTGTGCTTCGTAAGCACTGCTCTCCATGTCGATATCCACACCCGCCAGGATGGCCAGCCGGGCGGCATCCTTGAGATCGGCCGCCACGCGGTGGTTGACCAGTTCGCCAATCGCATTGTAATCGCTGACCACCACCCCCGGCCACCCCCACTCATCCCGCAGGATGGTTCGCAAGGTGAAGGGATTGGCCGAAGCGGGGATCCCGCCGATGTCATTGAAGGCGCTCATGGTGCTGCCCGCCCCGGCGTCGAAGGCGCTCCTGAAGGGCGGCAGGTACACATCGCGCAGGGCGCGCTCCGAAATGTCCACCGTGTTATAGTCGCGGCCCGCTTCCGCCGCGCCATAGGCGACATAATGCTTGGGACACGATGCAACCCGGCGGCTTGTTTCCAGGCGCGTGGATTGGAAGCCGCGCACCCTGGCCTCGGCCAGGATGCATCCCAGGTACGGGTCCTCTCCTGAGCCTTCGGCAATGCGCCCCCAGCGCGGGTCGCGGGCGATATCCACCATGGGGGCAAAGATCCAGTTGATGCCGCGCGCCGAGGCTTCCGCAGCGGCGATGCGCTCGGCCTGCTCCACAAGTTCCGGGTTCCAGGTGCAGGCCTGCGCCAGCGGGATCGGGAACGTGGTACGGTAGCCGTGGATGACATCCGCCGCCACCAGCAAAGGAATGCCGAGGCGGGATTCGACCGCCAGGCGTTGGAGGTAGTTGGCAAGCTGCGGGTCATCGCACATGACCGTTCCGGTTCGGCCTTCTCGGATGTGGGCTTCGAACTCCGGCGAAACCGCTTCCTGGTACGAGAACGGCTGGCCCTGCGTTTTGGCCTGCTGGCGCTTTCGGATCACGACCTCCCAATCTACAATTCCAAATGGACTTTTCTGAACCAACTGCCCCACCTTCTCCGGCAGGGTCATTTC
>JBFYSM010000263.1:0-2510 GCA_041301605.1 Chloroflexota bacterium
TGGAGAGCCTTAGATAACCCCCAATTTTTGGGCTTTTGCCACCGCTGCAATCCGGCTGTGGACATTGAGCTTTCCATAAATGTTGTTCAAATGTTTCTTGACGGTTACAACTGCAATCACCAATGTACTGGCAATCTCTTCATTCGAGAGGCCAGTTGATAATAACTGCAATATTTCCACCTCGCGCCTGCTGAGTGGTTCGATCCATTCGCCGCTGCCGGTCAATGATACAGCTGGCTTGTCTGCTGGCGGTTTCAGTGCGGTCAGCAATTTTCCAACATAGGCAAGGTGTATCCCACGCGCGGCGGCTTTTTGTAAAGGTTCCAGCAGCTCCCTGTTCGATGTGAACGAGCGGATAAATCCTTCGGGTTCGGCCAGGGTCAGCGCCTTCTCCAACGTTGCGAGAGCTGAATCGGGCTTGCCTTTTCCTTGCAGGGCCATGACTTGCATAACCAGCAAGGAAATGATCCGCCTGACTGATCCAACCGGTTCTGTGACAGCAAGGAGTTTGTCGAGCAAAAGGAGGGCTTCATCGTAATGTTTGCCGCCGATCAAGATGCGCACCACCGTTGTATATACTTCCGCGTTATGGTAAGTAATTTTGTCCGATATCCTTAGCCCGGAATGTTCCAGCCATGCTGAGGCTCTATCCAATTCTCCTTGCTGCAGCCAAAGTTCAGCTTTGTCGGAACTGATCAAGCGTTGCGGCCATTCCGGCAGGCCTTTCTCGAAATATTCCATTCTTTCGATGATCTCGTTTGCGCCGGCTGTATCTCCCAGGGCTTGAAGGATGAAAGCCACTTCCCGGTAGCTGAACAAAAGGAAATCGAGTTGTCCCCAGCGCTCCGAAATTTCCATGCCTATCTGGGCATGGTGGAGTGCTCCATCCAGATCGTTCCATTCACACAGGATGGTGCTCAGGGATGTGTGAATATCTCCCGTGATGGGGAACCATATACCTTTTTGAGCAAACTGTTCTGCCAGTTTAAGTACCGTACGGTATGAATCGGCTGCCTGATGGAGATGGCCGCGCGAGGCTTGTATGGTTGCCAGGCCGGTCAGGGCGTGCAAGTGGTTATGTTCATCGCCTACTTCTTCAATGATATCCAGGGCCTTCGAGAAAGCGTGCTCTGCTGCGGTCAGGTTCCCTGCCCGGCGCAGGCTGAATGCGATGTTCATCGCCGCCCAGGAGCGAATATGATCATTTTCAGGCAGGAGGAGCAAGGCCTGCTGGGCCAGTTCCTTTCCCTGCTCCAGGTTGCCGCGTTGGCCCTCTGCATATGCTTCGATTGCACAGATGAATCCTGTTACGTGTTTTCTTGCCCCCTCTTCCAGGTTTGCTGAAACTGTCCGGGCTGCATCCAGGTAAGCATCCACTTGCTCCAGCCGGCTCAAGTGAACATTCACCCAGGCCGAGGCCAGGCACAGCCACGGACGGGAGCGGATCAGCGTTTCTGGCAACGTGCCCAGCCATTCCAGGAGCGTGTGCAGGTCGCGCTGGTAGATCATGGTGGGTGTGTATTTCTCAATCAGGGTCGCTACCCGATCATGATTCCCGGCTGCCAGGGCATGGGCTACTGCTTCGGCCGGCCGCCCGTTCTGCTCATACCACTCACTGGCCCGGTTCTGGAGCAGGGGGATTTCTTTAACGTATCGCTGGCCCAGGTGGCTCTGCAATAAGTCAGCAAAAAGTTTATGGTAACGATACCAGAGACGATCCTGGTCCAGCGGGACGAGGAACAGGTTGGATTGTTCGATCTGCCGCAGCAATTCCCGGCTGTCGGCGCGTTCCAGGATGAAATCACACAGGGGTGCGGTGAGTTGGTCCAGGAAGGATGTTTTCAACAGGAACTCGGTTACCTGCGGTGATTGGCGTTGCAGCACCTCCTCCATCAAGTAATCGAAGATGAAGCGGTTGCTGCCGGTAAATGCTTTCACAAATGCGGGAATATCGTTCCGCCCCTTCATGGATAGGGCGGAAAGCTGTAAGCCGGCGATCCAGCCTTCGGTATGATGGTCGAGATCGCGAATGATCTCCATAGAGAGATCCAGTCCCATGGCACGGTTGAAGAAGTGGATGGCCTCCTCTTCAGTAAAGCGTAGATCGCTGGCACGCAATTCGACGAGTTCATTACGGCTGCGCAGGCGGGCCAGCGGCCAGGGCGGGTCGGCCCGTGTGGCGATCACCAGGTGCAGGGCCGGCGGCAGGTTGTCCAGGATGAACCTGATTGTGTCCTGGACAGGTGGTTGGTCAATGATGTGGTAGTCATCCAGTACGATAACGAAATCCGTTGGCAGGTTGTTAATCTCGTTGACGAAATCAGCCAGGGTGACTTCGCGGGAAGGAGGTTCGGGAGATAAGAGCATCCCCAGCAGTTCATTCCCGAAGCCGGGCTGGACCGTCTGGATGGCCGCCGTTAAATAAGCCAGGAAACGAACCGGGTCGTTATCCGCCTCATCCAATGATAACCATGCCGCAGGGTAAACGCACTGGCGCGCCCATTCCCCAA
>JBFYSM010000287.1:0-3357 GCA_041301605.1 Chloroflexota bacterium
TAGATGGAAAGAAGAAATATACGGCAGTTATGCATACCGATAAAGGCGATATCGAGCTGGAACTGTTTGCCGATAAGACGCCCCGCACCGTGAACAACTTCGTTTTCCTGGCGCGTGAGAAGTTCTATGATGGCATCATCTTCCACCGCGTGATCGCCAATTTCATGGCCCAGGGCGGCGACCAGACCGGCAAAGGCTCCGGCGGACCCGGCTACCGCTTCGAAGACGAATTCCACCCATCCCTGAAACATGATAAGCCCGGCATCCTCTCCATGGCCAACGCCGGTCCCAACACCAACGGCTCGCAGTTCTTCATCACCCACGCCCCAACCCCCTGGTTGGATAACAAGCACAGCGTTTTCGGGCAGGTGATCGCTGGCATGGATGTGCTGATGGCCATCCCGCCGCGTGATCCATCCAAGCCTGAGTATCCGGGCGTGAAGATCCTGTCGATTGACATCACAGAGCAATGAATTTGGACGACTCCACCCCGTCATCCAGCCCGGATGAGCAAGCCGGGATCCCAGGCAAGAAGAAAACAGGACTGGTCACCACGCTCCTGCGCATCCTGGCGCTGGTGATTGTAGTTGGGATTTCCGTGGGCGTTTACGTGTTCCGCGAACAGATGCAGGCATTTGCAGCCTTCGGATACCCCGGCATCTTTCTCATCGTCCTGCTCTCGTATGCCACCATCCTGCTGCCAGTGCCGGGCATGGCGATCGTTTTCTCCATGAGCGGCGTGTTCCATCCGCTGGGCGTTGCCCTGGCCGCAGCCACGGGCGGGGCGCTCGGTGAACTCTCCGGCTACCTGGCAGGTTATGGCGGCCGCGCCGTGATCGAGAACTGGAAAGCCTACAGCCGGATCACCGAATGGGTGCGCAAGCATGGCGGTCCGGCCATCCTGGTTCTGGCGGCACTCCCCAACCCACTGTTCGACCTGGTTGGCGTGGCAGCCGGGGTGCTGAAAATGCCTGTTCACAAGTTCCTGCTCTGGTGCTGGCCTGGACAGATCATAAAAATGCTCTATGTGGCCTATGCCGGCTATTACTCGATCGATTGGCTGATGGGGTTGTGGAAACCATGAGAGCAACGACGGCTGACGAACGACGGATGACAGACGATAATCGACAAACGTTGAACGATGGATAACGTGAAGATTCGAAAAATGGAGGCTTCTATGATTGACTACGCGAAAATCGATACCTATCTTGAAAAACACCTCGATGAAAGCATCGCGGAACTATGCAAACTGGTTGCCCAGCCGAGCGTTGGCGCCCAGCACCTGGGCATGCAGGAATGCGCTGCCCTGGTGAACGGCATGCTGCAAAAGCGCGGCTTTGCCACCCAGGTACTGCCCACCGGCGGCGCGCCGGTCGTTTTCGGCGAGCGCAAGGGCAAAAGCGATAAAACGCTGTTGTTCTACTGCCACTACGATGTCCAGCCGCCCGAGCCGCTGGAATTATGGGAGACTCCCCCGTTCGAACCATCCATCCGGGATGGCAAAGTATTCGGGCGCGGCGTCAGCGATGACAAGGGTCATATCGTATCCCGCCTGTTCGCGATCGATGCCCTCCTGAACGAATTGAACGAACTGCCCTGCAATATCAAGTTCATCATCGAAGGCGAAGAAGAGACCGGCAGCATCAACCTGGGCGATTTCGTGCGCGCCCATAAGGAACTGCTCTCCGCCGATGCCTGCATCTGGGAATTCGGCGGTGTCGATCATCGCGAAGTTCCGATGCAATACCTGGGCCTGCGCGGCATCTGCTATGTGGAACTCTCGGTCGAGACCGCCGCCACCGACGTTCATTCCGGGCTGGGCGGCTCGATCTTCCACAATGCGGCCTGGCGGCTGACCTGGGCGCTGAACAGCCTCAAGGGTCCCGATGAGCGCATCCGCATCCCCGGCTTCTATGATGATGTCATTCCCCCCACTCCCCGCGACCGGGAACTGATGGCCGCCCTGCCGGAAGTCTCCGAAGAATACAAGCGCCGCTACGGGATCAAGGGTTTCATCAAGGGCCTGACCGGCGGCGTGGAGTTGCTCATCGAAGAGATCTTCACCCCCACCTGCACCATCTGCGGCCTGACCTCCGGTTACCAGGGCCCCGGCTCCAAGACCGTCCTGCCAGCCAAAGCCTCGGCCAAGGTGGATTTCCGCCTGGTTCCGAACATGACACCCAAAAAAGTGTTGCAGCAACTGCGCGCCCACCTGGATGCCGAAGGGTTCGAAGATATCCAGATCCAGTTCATGGGCGGGGATGCCCCGGCGCGCACCGATCCCGATGATCCTTTTGTTCAATTGGTGGTGAAAACATCCGCCGATGTTTATGAACAGCCCATGCAACTGATCCCAATGTCCGGAGGCTCCGGTCCGAACCATCCCTTCGTACATGATCTCGGCCTGCCGGTGGCGACCGCCGGGCTGGGCCACCCGGACGGGCGCGGCCACGCCCCCAATGAGAACATGCGTATCGACCTGTATCTCAAGCATGCCAGGCACATGGCAAGGGTGATCGAACAGTTTGCGTGATAAGCAGTTGTTGGTCGAGTAGGCGGCGGGGTCTCGATACGCCCTTCGGATTACTCGACCAACGCCGCCGTATCGAGACCAGCAGCATTAATTAAAACACTGTTTCAATCGCGGTAAAATTAGCGAAAACGGAGCCGCTTTATGCAAACTTGTTCCCAATGTAATTCATCTTCCCCTGACCAGGCCACCCACTGCATCCATTGCCAGGCAGACTTGCATGAGTTTTCCACCACGGCGGTTGCGCTCAAGAAATTCCGCGCCAACCCGCGCGTCAAAGCCATCCGGATCAGCGTTGCCAATGACGCCTGTTCCCATTGCTACGAATTACTGCAAACCTACCCGAAGGATGAAGTCCCCCGCCTGCCGCACGAAGGCTGCTCGCACGAAAACGGCTGCCGGTGCTTCTACGAGCCGGTGTTGAGCGAGATGTCCATTACGTAGAAAATTGGGCTTGCCGCCATATAACCCCTGTCAGCCACTTTTTCGCAATTGGCAAATTATTATTGCAGTATTTTTAGCATTATGCTAAAATATCAGTGTGTATAAAATCACCTTCACGACCCAGGCATTTAAAGCCCTGCTCAAAATGCCCCGAAATACAGCACAGTCGATTCGGGAAAAGCTAAACCAAGTAGCCATTGACCCATTTGCATCCATTCCAAACGCAAAAAAACTCCAAGGCAGACCAGGCTACCGGTTGCGAATTGGCGACTGGCGGGTGATTTATGAAATCAACAAGGATGAGATTACGATTATTGTTATGAGAATTGCTCCCAGGAGCGAGGTGTACAAATGAACGTACAAGTTATCAAACAAGGCGATAA
>JBFYSM010000290.1:0-5972 GCA_041301605.1 Chloroflexota bacterium
GGGGGGGGGGCCACCCCCCCCCCACCACACCCCTGAATCCTTCCCAACTGCGTAACTCCTACATTATCAACTCACGCCAAAGGAGGAGACATGCAAATCCTGGAATCCGGGATCGGGGAACTCATCCAGCCATTCGACCTGGATGAGTTCCGCGAGTGGAACCGCACCAAGAAATCCCGCAAATTGACCGACAAGCTCATGAGCGAACAGGAGGCCATCCGGGAGTTCGTCTACAACGGCTGTTACATCGGCACCGAGCTGTACGGGACGGTGCGCTGCCCGATGAGCCTGGCGCGCGAGGTGGTTCGCCAGGGCTTCAAGGATCTGCGCGTCTGCGGGCAGGGCGTGCTCGAACTGGATCTGTGGCTGGCGGCCGGCATCGTCAAGAAACTGGATATCACCTACATCGGCCTGGAAGTGTATGGCATCCCGCCCAGTTTGCGACGGGCGGTCGAGTCCGGCCAGGTGGAGACTTGCGTGGAATGGTCGAACGCATCCATCTCCTGGCGCATGAAGGCGGCCGCCATGGGGGTGCCCTTCCTGCCGACCCGCTCCATGCTCGGCACGGACATGCTCAAATACAGCGCCGCCAAGGTGGTCGAAGACCCCTTCACCGGCATCAAGGTTGCCCTGCTCCCGGCGCTCATCCTGGATGTGGCCCTCATCCACGTCCACCGGGCGGACAAGCACGGCAACTGCCAGATCGAGGGCATCAGCGGATTCGCACTGGAGATGGCACGCGCCTGCAAACGGCTGGTCATCAGCGCCGAGGAGATCATCCCGACCGAGGAGATCCGCAAGTACCCAGACCGGACGATGATCCCCTATTACCTGGTGGACGCGGTCGTGCATGCTCCCTACGGCTCGCATCCCGGTGAGATGGCCTATCTCTACGGCCGCGATGAGCCCGGCATCAAGGAATGGGTGGAGATGAGCAAGACTGCCGAAGGCGCCAGGGAATATCTCGACAAGTATGTGTATGGCCTCAAGAACCATGCTGCCTACCTGGATTTGATTGGCAAGCAGCGCCTGCAGGAATGTGTCGAACTGCGGGAGAAGAGAATTTAAACACAACGGACACAAAGGACACAATGTTCTTTGTGGACACAAAGGATTCCTTTGTGTCACTTTGTGGCCCTTCGTGTTCTTCGTGTTTAGAAAGGTACCTATGACCGAGCAAACTTACTCCAAAACTGAACTGATGATCTGCGTGGCAGCCCGTCTCTTCGAAGATGGGGCCACCTGCTTCATTGGCACCGGCATCCCCATGCTGGCTGCCATGCTGGCATCCAAGACGACCGCCCCCAACCTCGTCCCGGTCTTCGAGTTCGGCGGGACGGGCGCCATCCTGGAAGAGCTGCCGCGCGCCGTGGGCGAAGCGCGCACCTTCCACAAGGGCATCTCGGCCCTCGGCATCTGCGATACGATGGAGACCGCCCAGCGCGGCTTCATCGACTACGGCTTCCTGGGCGGGGCGCAGATCGATCCCTACGGCAACCTGAACAGCGTCACGATCGGCGACCACGACCACCCCAAGGCGCGCCTGCCCGGCTCCGGTGGCGGCAACGATGTCGGCAGCCACTGCTGGCAGACGATCGCCATCATGCAGCACGATGCGCGTCGCTTCGTGCCCAAAGTGGACTTCCTGACCACCCCCGGCTTCCTGACCGGCCCCGGCGCCCGCGATGCCGCCGGGCTGCCGCCTGGCACCGGCCCGATCGCGGTCGTCTCGACCCTGGCGCTGATGGATTATGACCCGGATACCTGCCGTATGCGGCTCAAATCCCTGCACCCCGGCGTGACGGTGGACGAGGTGAAGGCCAATACCGGTTTCGAGCTGATCATCCCAGCCCAGGTTGGGCAGAACGACCCGCCCAGCGCCGAGGAACTGCGCCTGCTGCGCGAGGAGATCGATCCGACCAAATTTTATATTTAGCCTCATGCCCCCACTCGATAAACCAATCGCCCTCGGCCGCACTACCAATTCCCTGCAGTGAAATAACGGATAATTTAAACATGGCAATCCAACCCGCAACCATTTCTCCTCTGGCAAAGCGCAGGCGCGTCCCCATGCGTACGATTCAGGCAATAACGGATCAGATTGTCAAAGCGTTCCAGCCTGAGCTGGTTATCCTGTTTGGTTCACATGCCTATGGCAAGCCGCATGCCTGGAGCGATGTAGATTTGTTGGTTGTGATGGATGCCCCCAAGGGTGAACTGGAGACAGCGCTGGAAATCTCGAAAACCCTGCCTCCGCTTCCCTTCAGTGTGGATGTGATCGTTCGTTCCCGCCGGGTGCTGGAGAAGCGCAAGAAACTTGGCGACTGGTTCCTGATCGATATCACCGAAAAAGGGAAAATCCTTTATGAACGAACTGACTAAGGAGTGGGTCGGTGAAGAGATTGCAGAGCAGGCGCTCGAAACTTCCACACGCATCCGGGGATTTATCCGCAAAAAATTGAACCTTCGTTAATCGTCAACTATCCTCGCGGCGGGTTTCCTGGCCCGCCGTTTGGTTATAATATCCCCATGCCCTCACTCGATAAACCCATTGCCCTTGGCCGCACCGCTGAAGTCTATGCCTGGGAGACTGGCAGGGTGCTCAAGCTCTACCGCGACGGATTCCATCCCAGCGATGCAGATCACGAACTGCGCCTGGCGCGCATCGTTCAGGCCTCCGGGCTGCCGGTGCCGGCCGTATTCGACATCATCGAAGTCAATGGCCGCCGCGGCATCGTCTACGAACGCGTGGACGGACCGAGTATGCTGGACTCGATGGGTAAACACCCACAAGCGACGCGACACTACCTGCGCCAGTTGGCGGAACTCCACCTCGAAATGCACACACGTTCCGTGCCGGAACTGCCTTCCCAGCGGGAACGGCTGCAATGGAAGATCAAGCAAGCAAAACCGCTCCCCCAGGAATTGAAGGTTGCCGCCCTGCAAGCCCTGGAATCCCTGCCGGATGGCGACCGGTTGTGTCACGGCGATTTCCATCCCGGCAACATCCTGTTGACGGCCAGCGGTCCCATCGTCATCGATTGGATCGATGCCTCGCGCGGTAACCCGCTGGCGGATGTGGCCCGCACGCACCTGCTCTTCAGCACGGCCAGGCTGCCCGGTCTATCCGTTGTAGCCCTGCTCGTGCGGCTGGCAAACCGCTGGCTGCTGGATCAGTACCTGCAAGGCTATTTTGCCTCCCAGCCTTCCGAGCGGAACGCCCTGAAAGCCTGGATGCCTGTGGTAGCCGCCGCCCGCACGGAAGAAGGCATTACGCACGAATTCCCGCAGTTGCTGGAGATCGTCAAATCCTCTCTAACCCCTGTGCATCCATGAAAAGTGCTGCCATTTTTAACGCGAATGGTACAAAAGAACGAATTTCACGAATGAAATCGAAGAAAATTCGCGCTATTTGCCCATTCGCGGCGTTCGCGTTGAGAATTTGTCCAGTGAAGCAACCCGGATGGAGGAATACCCTATGACCATACACCCCCTGCTTGAACGCGCCCGCCAAACGGGAAACCCTGTAATCGAAAATACGACCGCAACCTTCCTCTGGGAAGGCAGGACCGCCCCGGCCTTCGTCTCCGACCTGCACGATTGGGATGAGAACCCCCAGCCGCTGACCAAGCTCGCACCAGGCCTGTGGTCGCTTTCGCTGGAACTGCCGGTCGATGCCTACCTGGAATACTCATTCTATGATCCGAAAACCAAGCAGCGCGTCGCCGACCCGCTCAACCGTCACCGCTACTGGAATGGCATCCACGCCTACAACCATTACTTCTACATGCCGGGGGCCGCACCGACACCCCTGGCCAGGCTTAAACCCGGGGTACCGCGCGGGGCGCTGACCCGGCACCAGGTCGAGGCGCCGCTGAAGATCGTCGGCAAGAAACGGGATATCTACCTGTACAAACCGCCGACTGAAAAGCCTGTCCCCCTGCTGGTCATCTACGATGGCGTGGATTACATCCGGCGCGGCAAGATCGTCAACATTGTGGATAACCTGATCGCCGAGAAACGCATCTGCCCGCTGGCAATGGCGCTGGTACAGAATGCCAGGGAGGCCCGCCATGTCGAATACGCCTGCGCCGACAGCACCCTGGCTTTCCTGATCGATGACATCCTCCCGCTCGCCAGTGAACATCTCAACCTGCTGAAGATCGGAAGGAACCCCGGCGCGTTCGGCATCATGGGCGCTTCGATGGGTGGACTGATGTCACTGTTCACATCCATGAGGCTGCCGAAGATCTTCGGGAAGGCGCTCTGCCAGGCCGGGGCATATGAGTTCTGGGGATACGAGGGCGTTGTGGTGGATCTGGTGCGTCACCTGCCGGTGCTGCCGGTCAAACTCTGGCTGGATTGCGGCAGGATGGATTTCCTGATCGACGCCAACCGCATGATGCAGACCCTGCTCAAGGAGAAGGGTTATGAGATGACCTATTTCGAGAACAACGGCGCCCACAACTACGCCACCTGGCGCGACTGTCTCTGGCGCGGGTTGGAATACCTGTTTGGGTGATATGCCTGTTCACCCATGGTTGCGTCGCACCAGACTTTCAGGAAAAGGCCCGGTAAGATAACATTGTACTCGCTTGGAAATTCTCCATTTTAGAAAGGTGCGACGCACAACCTCATGATCCTCGCCACCCTGTGTTACCTCAAGCGCGACGGCCAGACCCTGATGATCTTCCGCAACAAAAAGCCCAATGATATCCACGCCGGGAAGTGGAATGGCCTGGGCGGCAAGTTCGAACCGGGCGAAACCCCGGAGGAATGTGTCATCCGCGAGATGCGCGAGGAGAGCGGGTTGGAGATCAAAAACCCGCGCCTGCACGGGCTGGTCATGTTCCCCGGTTTCAAGGATGCGGACTGGTACGTGTTCGTCTTTACAGCAAAGGACTTCAGCGGGGAGTTGATCGAATCTCCTGAGGGAAACCTGAAATGGATACCGGATGAGGAACTGGAAACATTGTCTCTCTGGCCAAGCGACCATTTTTTCTTCCAGTGGATGCGGGAAAGGAAATTCTTCTCGGCCAAGTTCGTGTATGAGGGGGATGAGATGAAAGGATATGAAGTATCTTTCCATTTTGAGCCAGGAAACATGATCTGGGCTCACTGAGAGTTGCCGTAATGGATGGAAAGATAGGGGGTATGGGGCGGGCTTCGCCCGCCCCATACCCCCAATTTCATCCCTCTTCCGGCAATTCCCAGAGAACCATGATCTATTCCAGATTGGCAGTATAATAATGGCAGGAGAACAGCCATGGCTCTCGTGATTGAAACGCAGCCCATTCCCCTGGCAGTAAATTCCAACGGTGTGGTCCGAGTTGGCGATACGCGTGTCACGCTGGATACAGTCATTGAGGCATTTCTAGAAGGTTCGACAGCAGAGGAAATTGCTCACCAATACCCTTCCCTAAATCTTCCCGATATTTACGCCGTTATTGCCTACTATCTAAAAAATCAGTACGAAGTGGAGAAATACCTGGAAGCGCGCAGAAAGCAAGCGAAAGTTGTCCGAGAACAGAACGAGTCGAAATATGGTGTGGGCAACGTGCGTGAACGCCTGATGAAACGAAAATCGAAGGCATAATAGGAATATGCTTCGATTTGCTGCTGACGAGAATTTAAATAACGATATTCTGCGCGGATTGTTTCGCAATAAACGAGATTTGGATATCGTTCGTATTCAGGATGTTGGCCTTTCCGGAGCAGATGACCCTGCCGTACTCGAATGGGCAGCACGAGAAGGCAGGGTTTTACTTACTCATGATGTCAGCACAATGACGCGCCATGCTTATGACCGTGTCCGATCGGGAAAACATATGCCCGGCATCTTCGAAATCAGCCGCGCTTCCCCGATTCGGACAGTCATCGACGAAATTATTTTGCTGGCAGAATACAGCCTTGATAATGAATGGGAAGGGCAAGTATGTTACTTGCCTTTACGATAAGATGTCCATCTTCAC
>JBFYSM010000308.1:0-2958 GCA_041301605.1 Chloroflexota bacterium
CCGGCGCGCAGGTTCGGATCCGTGATGGCATTCTTGACCCGCTCCCCTGTCAGGCTGAAGTAATCCATATTCGGCCAGACCATGCGGATGTAGCTGAACTCATAATAGGCATCGCCCACCACCGGCTTGATCTTTTCGAAGTTCTTTTGATCGACGATGATGACCGGGGCATCGCGTAAGGATTTGCTGGGCTGGTCGAACGGACGCGTCTGCGTGTAGTCGCGAAGGTACCAGGTGAACGGCCAGGAGATGCCGGTATCCGGCGCGCTGACATCGTAGGCCACCACCATGTCCAGGCCGCCGGCCGTCCGTTCGGAGATCTCCTGCACCTGTTCCATCACATCCTTCACGCCGCGCGCGCCATGGGCATAGACGAGATATTCCGTGCCGTTGTCATATTCGATATAAGAAGCCCGGAAAGCAGCGCGGGTTGTCAGCACAGCCAGCAGGCCGAACATGACCACCGCGCCGAGTTGCAGGATGGTGCGGGCTGTCCAGCCCTTGAACAGGTAGATCATCCCTGCCAGGCTGCCGGTTGCAGCCAGCGCGGCAAGCAGGAAGGTGGCTGTGGTTTGCAGGTGAACGAGATCTTTCCCGCCGAACGGAGGGGTTGCCCCGAGGGCGGTGAAAAGGGCGCTGAAGAGGCTGACCAGGAAAACGATGATCAAACCGACCACCAGCCAGCCGCGCCGTTCACGCACCTGCTGCCAATCCGTCCGTTCGATGACCTGGCCCAGGCCCCAGCCGGTCAGCAGCACCATCGGCAGGGCGATGTGGAAGGTGAGCCAGGGCATCTTCTCGCCGGCTACGGTGAAGGCCAGCAGGCTGCTGATGGCCCACCACAAGAGCAGGCCGAACGGCTGGTGGTTGCCTTGCTCTTTTTCTACGGCTACTTCTTCTTCCGCGACTTTCAGTTCGGGTATATCCAGTTCGGTCTCAGTGGCCGCGACCGGTTCTGGCAGGCGGCGACGCAATCCGAAGAAGACTGCCAGGATCATGCCCAGGAATGGCAGGAATTCATAGATCGGGATCTGGATGAGGATGTAGTAATACCAGGGTTGACCGCCGCGCTGGACGCCCTGCTGGACCAGCCAGTATCCCAATGAACCTACGATGCCCGTGAAGAAGCCCTGCCCATTCGTAAAGACGGTGGTGTACAGGATGGTGAAAATAGCATACCAGATGGCGGCGTTCTTCAGCCAGAGCGAACGGTTCCACCACAAGCCCAGGGCGATCGAGATCCCGCCCACGATCAGCAGTACGATCAACGTGCGTACCATGCCGATCTGGAGGAAAGCATTCAAGTCAAAGGGAGATGGCCAGGTGAAGTTGTAGTCCAACGGATCCCAGCCCAGGATCTTAATCGGGAAAGCCACCAACTGCGGCAATACCAATGTGCCCAACAGCATCAGCATATCGAACGAGCGCTCAGCGCGGATCTGCTGCCAGCCATAACCGATGACCAGCAATACCCCTGCGGCAAGGAATACCAGCACGGCCCCGAGCGCCAGGATGGATGTGAGGGATAACTGGAAGCCTCCTTCCAGGTCGGTGACGAGTTCCTGGTCGGGGTTGAGGGGCGCGGCCGGCTGGGTGGCCAGCTCGGCGCTGCTCTCCTTGCTATAGATCTGGTACCCCAGTGCCCCGCCAACCAGGAGCACCCCAACACATAAAAGGATAATGAATGCATTGTAGATGCTGTTGGAAGTCCAAGCTCGCCGCGTGACGCGCCCGAAAAAGCGGAAGGCCAGGTAGAGCAGCGCCTGGGCGGCGTAAATGAAGGCAGTCTCCTTTGCAGTGAAGTGCAGCACGGTGGCAGCGGTCAGCATGTAGAGATAGCGCGGTTTCCCCAATTCCTCATAGCGCAGGATGGCATACAGCATCAGTAAACCGAAGAACCCGGCAAAAACCTCGTTGCGGGCATAACGGCCATAGTAAAGCATGTAGGGGGAGATGAGGATGAAGAGCGCTGCCAGGAGCGTTCCCGGGCGGCCCAGATAGCGGCGCCACTTCCAGAGCATGACGATGGTCAGGATGCTGAAGATGGCGTGCGGCAGGCGAGCGGTGAAGTCGCTGGTGCCGAACAGGAAATAGGTCAGCGCCAGCAGGTGGAACTGGAGCGGCCCGTGCATCATCGGATTGTGTTCGTAGCCATTCCCCTTGTAGAGCAGCCAGGAGAAGTAGGTGTGCAGGCTTTCATCGTGGCTGATGACGCGCTCACCCAGGTTGTACAGGCGGCTGGCGACGGCCAGGATGAGGATCAAGGCAAAGATGAAGACTTCGATTGTCAGGAAGGGAAAACGCGGGAACAGGGGATGGTCGAGCCAGGAAGGTTTTTTATCAGGGTTGAAGGAATTTTCCATGTTCGATTTGTCTCGGAGTTGAAATTAAGCGGGTTGACTATAATGCAATTGGAGGTTTTCTGCAAGTTACGATATGCCGGTGTCCTTCGGGAGAGCATCGTCGCCAGGGTAAGGGTTTCTATTTGATCTCGAATAACCGGTAATCCTCACCAATCTCGGTAGGCGCGGGAAGGGAGGCCAGCAGTCTTTCGAGCATTTCCCAATCTTCGGCTGTGTAGTGGGGGTTGTCCTCCCCTTGCACGAAATCCAGGCCCCAATCGTTCACCAGCAGGTGGGTGTAGCCCTGCTCCTGCCAGCTTGTCCGGATGGCCTCTGCGGAGCCATACAACCGGCGGTCGTGGTGCCAGCGGTCGATGATCTCGTCGCCGTCACAATTGGGCAGGCAGTAGTAATCCATCGTTTCCCAGAGCATCAGTACCTTGCTCGAGTCCGGCAAGTCGTTGATGGTTTCCATGGCGGCGGCGGTATCCCCCAGGCTGATGGCCAGGTACTCGGACGGTCCCATGATCCCCAATGCAGCATCCAGCGAGTTTCGACGCAGGAAGGTGGTCCCGCTCTGGTACACATTGAAGAATAAGGCCAGCAACACCAGCGC
>JBFYSM010000329.1:0-7632 GCA_041301605.1 Chloroflexota bacterium
AAGAAAGGGCTTGATGAAAGATGAAAGTATTACTCCTGAAAGATGTTTACAAGTTGGGCCGCGCTGGGGATGTCAAACGCGTGGCGGATGGCTATGGCCGTAACTTCCTCATTCCACAAGGATTTGCAATTCTGGCTACACCGGGCGCACTGCTACAAGCTGAAAAGATTCGCTCAAATGCAGCCGCACAACGTGCTTTGCTGAATGAGGAAATGAGCGCCGTTGCAGAGAAATTGGCCAATGTGGAACTGACCTTTGCTGCTCGCGCCGGGGAAACCGGAAAACTATATGGTTCCATCACATCCCAGGATGTTGCCGATGCTCTCGAAAAGAAAATCGGTTACCCGATCAAGAGGCAGCACTTGGATATGCAACCCTTACGCACACTGGGAGAGCACACCATCCGCGTTCGCCTGACAATGGACCTCATCCCGGAAATAACAGTGATCGTGTACCGTGAAGGTGAAGCAGAACCCAGCATCCCGATTGAACCAGCCAAACCCGCGCCAGAAAGCAATCCCGAAAAGTCACCTGAACCATCTGAACCTGAGGATGCCGAACCAGGCGAATCCGTAGAGGCCTGATCCCATCATAAAGGATATAAATACATCACCGGTCATTCCACCCTGGGGACCGGTGATGTTTTCTTCCTGAACCACCATGGCAGATACAATTGGCCGGAAACTCAAACAAGAACGCGAGCGGCGCAACCTGACCCTGGAACAAGTTTCCGTTGCGACGCACATCCGGGCGCGCCACCTCGAAGCCATCGAGGCTGATCGGCTGGATGATCTACCATCCCGGCAATCAAGTCAGGGATTCCTGCGCTTATATGCAGATTATCTTGGGTTGAACCTGGATCCAATTACCACTCAACCGTCGACAGACGCACTTTCAGAAAATACGCTTGTAGATCTATACCAAGAAGCTCAACCTGAAGACGGGGAAGAGCCAACAATTACACCTAGTGACATTGCGACTTCCCAAGAAGTAGGTAAGATTGAAGGAGAAATAGAAGAAACCTCCTATGCCCCCAAGCCGGAGCCGGGATCTCCACTTTCCAGCATAATATTCGGTTCAATTGGCGATCAACTGCGCCGCCAAAGGGAAGTTCTTGGATTTTCATTTGATGAAGTGGAGCGCCACACGCATGTCCGCAGGCACTACCTCGAAGCCCTCGAGAGCGGGGATTTCGATCACCTGCCATCCTCAGTCCAGGCACGCGGGATGCTCAGCAACTATGCTCGCTTTCTGGATTTGGATGCAGATGCCATCCTCCTGCGCTTTGCGGAAGGTTTGCAGGAAAGGCTGCGCGAGAAACAGCCAATCCCTGACCAGGAGCAGGCTTCCCAAAAAGACCGCAGGGTTTTGCCAAAAATCATTCGATCCCTGTTATCATTTGATGTTATTTTTGGGGGTGGTCTGATCATTCTCCTCGTAACTTTTGCCATCTGGGGAACAAGCCAGGTTATCTCCAACCAGCAAATACCTGCGCCCGCATCAACCCTATCCATCTCTGAGGCCTTGCTGGAAACACCCACTCCAGTTCTCGAAGTCACCTTACCTGCATCGCCTGTGGCTGAAATAACCTCGATACCTGAAGAAAATGGAACAGCCATTCCTCTCCCAACCGCCCTGCAAGGCCGAATCCAGGTTGTGACCATCATCCTGGAACGAACCTGGATGCGCGTGACGGTCGATGACAGGATCGAGTTCGAGGGCCGCGCACTACCGGGGACAACTTACTCCTTTGGCGGAGACCAGCGTATCGAAGTATTGACCAGCAATGGTTCGGCGGTTCAAATCTCTTATAACCAGAATGACCTCGGTGTGATGGGTAATTTCGGGGAGATCGTTGGTCGGATATACACGGAGGCGGGCATATTCATCCCAACGCCGACCATCACACCAACACCTACCAGAACGAAACCTGCAACTCCCGGACCAGCCCGGACAGTTACACCAGTAGAATTACCTTGAAGCAAAAACCCTCTTCAAAGACATTCCATCTCGTTTCACTTGGTTGTGCCAAGAACTCAGTCGATTCTGATTCGATGGCCCAGTTATTGCAACGCGATGGCTACCGCCAGGTTAGGAACCTCCTCAAAGCGGATGTATTGATCGTGAATACCTGTGGATTTATCAGCCAGGCTCGCGAGGAAGCTTACACGGTATTGCAGGAATTGGCTGCCCAAAAACAGCCTGGCCAGCTTCTGATCGCAGCTGGCTGCCTGACACAGCGCTACGGGGTGCAGGTCGCCCAGCAAGTTCCCGGCGTGGACGGCATCCTGGGTACTCGCCGCTGGATGGATATCGTAGAACTGATCGGCCAATTGCGTGCAAGCCCACATCCAGGGCCCCTTTACCACTTGCCCGATGACGCCCTCACCATGGGCATGGATGAAAAGGATACGCTGCGGGCATCCCTCGCCGGGGCAAGCGCCTATCTCAAGATCGCCGACGGCTGCCACCGACCTTGCGCCTTCTGCTCCATCCCATTGATCAAAGGCACGGCAGTCAGCCGCCCCAAAGAGGTGATCCTGGCCGAAGCCCGCCAACTCCGGGATATGGGTGTTCGCGAGATAAACCTGATCGCCCAGGATACAACCGATTATGGATATGACCTGGGCATCAAGGATGGCCTTGCGGATCTATTAGAAGGTTTTGTGAAAGTTATCCCGGATATGGATTGGATTCGTATCCTGTATGCCTATCCTGGGTATGTTACCGACCGGTTGATCGATGTGATGGCCACCCATGCTCAAATCCTGCCCTACCTCGATATGCCCTTGCAGCACGCCCATCCAGATACCCTGAAACGGATGCGGCGCCCTGCAAACATGGATTGGGTGAATCGGACGATTTCGAAAATGCGAAACGTACTTCCCAATCTGGCTATACGCACAACATTCATCGTTGGCTACCCCGGCGAGACCGAGGAAGAATTCGAAACGCTCTTTGACTTTGTACAGGCTACCCGCTTTGACCGGGTGGGAACTTTCCAGTTTTCTTTCGAACCCGGAACAGCCAGCGAATCCCTTGGAGACCCGGTTCCGCAAGAAATAAAGGAATACCGCTACGACAGGTTGATGTCTATGCAACAGAGCATTTCGCTTCAGATCAACCAATCATTTGTTGGCCAACAACTTGATGTGCTCATCGAAGGCCGCGATCGCAAAAAAGGCATCTTCCTTGGGCGCTCATACCGGGATGCCCCCGAGATCGATGGTTGGGTGTTTGTTGAAGGGAAACTCGAAATTGGGAAGATTGTTCCTGTGCGGATTACAGGGGCTATGGCATACGATCTCACGGCTGTGCATATCAAATAAACCCATACAAGCCAGTTACATTCGGTATACTCGCCCCGGCAGCATACACGCGCGGTTATATTACAATTAGCACAGATGAAACCCTCTCGCCGTACCAATCTCCTCGCCCTGGCAATCAGCCTCGCAACCATCCTGGTTGCCTACTACTTTGTGGCAGAGAAAACTTTCGAGCAACTCCCCCACATCGAAGATGAGATGGCCTTTGTGTGGCAGGCGCGCGTTTTCGCAGAAAACCAAATCACAGTTCCATCACCACCGCAACCCAAATCCTTCTTCATCCCCTTTGTGATCGATTACAACGGACAACGCTTTGGCAAGTACCCACCCGGTTGGCCGATGATGCTTTCTCTTGGAATCCGGCTAGGGTCACGCGCTTGGGTCAATCCACTGCTGGCTGGATTAGCAGTCTGGTTAACCTATCGTCTTGGGCAAAAACTCTTTTCAGGAAAAGTCGGCCTGTTGGCTGCACTCCTCACAGCCACTTCCCCATTCTTCCTGATCAACGCCGGCTCCCTGTTATCACATACCTGGTCTTTCTTCCTGACCCTGGCGTTTATGGCCTCCTGGCTGGATACTTTTTATCTACCGGGGAATAAAGGTTCCATCAAGCGTGTGCCCAAATGGATAACGATCAGCGTGGCAGGATTATCCCTGGGCCTGCTCGCCATCACCCGTCCTGTAACCGCCCTTGGCGTGGCGACTCCCTTCGCCTTGCATGGCATCTTCTTGTTATTCCGCGGCAGTTCCCAGGTCCGGAAACGCGTCCTTATCATTGGCGCTCTGACAATTCTGGTAGGTAGCTTCCTGTTTGTCTGGCAATATGCTACTACTGGCGATCCCTTGTTGAATCCCTATACCCTCTACTGGCCATATGATAAGGTTGGATTTGGTGAGGGATTTGGCCGCCAGCAGGGAGGTCATTCACTGTATTGGGCTAGGCGCAACCTGGGAATCAGCCTGAAAGCGGTCGAGATGGATCTCTTCGGATGGGGGATAGTATCGTGGGTTTTCGTGCCATTCGGTTTATGGGCTGCTCGGCGGAATTTACCCGTCTGGTTATCGATCGGCGTTTTGTTCGGATTGGCCGGATTCTATGGCACATATTGGGTGACATCTACGGTTACCGGGCCACGTTATTACTATGAAGGGATATTCATGGTTGCTCTCTTGAGCGCTGCAGGGATCGCCTGGCTGGCAGGGACATGGAATAAAACGAGGAAGGCGCGGTTTGCGCTGACAACGATCCTGGCTATCTTCCTGCTGGGGTACAACCTTTCGATCTACCTTCCCAACCGCCTGGAATCATTCCATAACCTGTATGGGGTTCAACGTGCAGATATCGAGCCGTTCATAACGCCAGAAGCAGAAGAATTGGCGCCCGCGCTAGTGTTTGTTCAGGTTCAAGGTACCTGGACAGATTATGGTGCACTGCTCGACCTGGAAGACCCCTGGTTGACCTCGCCATACATTTTTGTCATGGGCCAAGCAAATGCAAAGAACATAGCTTTTATAGAAATTTTTCCCGAAAGACAATTCATCTACTACTACCCCGATGATCCCCATACTTTTTACTTCTCCCCCCGATAAAAACCGAGTCCCGCAATTGGAGCCCGGTTTCTTGTCTATGAAACTCTGGCCAGTGCAGTCATCAACAGGATCAGAACCAATAACGCCATGTTCAAACGCACCAGCCAGGTTTCACGTTTGCGAAGCGTGGCCAGGTCCCCCTCATCACCGGTTTTCTGCGCCTTGAGCAATGTCCGCCGGATCTCGGGGAGAACACTCCAGGTTTGCGTCATTGATACGACCACCATCGCGCCAACCAGTAAGTGCTTGACAAGGATGGCCTGAGCCCAACCGTTAGAAATGGAAAAGTATCCGCCATAGTTCGGATTGGCACTCAATTGGAACATCCCTGTTACAACCAGAGCGGCCAGGCAGAACCACCCCAACATTTCCAGGCGCCGCAGAACTTTTTCCAAAAAGGCAGCTTGCGTTACCAGATCCAGGATCGAACGAGCAGCAGGCAGAACCAGCAACGATAATGTTGCCAACCCGCCTACAGCGAAGATGGTCGCCAGCATGTGCAGCCAGTAGAAAATAGCCAACGCCCAATCAGGCATCCCGCCCATCGATCATCACTCTGTCGGCGTTGGCGTCACATCCGTAGTTGGTTCGAGGGTCACTTCGGGGGTTGGCGTAACGGTTCCAAAGATCTGGCACTGTTCATAAACGAACGAAGCGGTTGGCTGGACCTCCTCCAAACGAACGCTCGGATAAGATACATAGACAGCCATGTAATCATTGGCTGTACACCAGTCGCCGGATAACAAGTACAAGTTCGCCAACTCCAGGTGCGCGTCCCGGAAGCGCTGCATGACCGTCATACAGGAGGAATCAGCAAGCGAAGTGAGTCCCAAATCCATCAACTGTCCAAACCAGTAGATCGTCTGGTACCAATCCACACCCCAGAATGAAGCGCCGATAATATAATAACGAGACCACTCATATAGATTGGTTGCTTCATTATCCAGGGGGCCAAAACGGGATGCCAGGGTCAGGTCGTACATGCCCCCCTCCAGGTTGACCTGGGTGCAATCCACATTCGAGATCTTGCTGACACCGCGGTTCCGCAAGGCAATGTAATACATGCCATCCACTTCCACGGTGCGATAGGATATATTGAGTTTCCGCAAGGTATCCAGCGTTTCGATGGCACCGCTCCAATCGCCCGCGTTCAGTTTTTCCCGGGCACTGGTGAAGATCTCTTCCTCCCCACGCAGGTCGGGAGTCGGGGACACGGTTGGGGATGGAACAACGGATGGCGTAGCCAGGATGCTCAGCCCTAGTAAGGCTTCAGTGTACTTCTCCTGGATACCAGGATAGCCCGGGTTATGCTCGATCACGAACTGGAACTGCTGAATGGCGATTTCATACTGGCTATTCTCCAGCGCTTCGACACCTAATTGAAAGGCTTGTTCCACCTGGGGGGCGATGGCTGTCTCCTGTGCAACGAGCCGCACGCCGATCCCGGAACGGTAACCGGAATAGATCCCGATGGCTAGTAGAAGGATAAATACCAATCCAGAAATCAGGCGAAAGGGTATCCTTTTCTTCGGTTTTTGTACTGCTTTCTTTGGTTGTGTATCAGATAGTTCAGACATGGCGGCTATTATACATCAGGTTCACAGGCGCAGCAGCAGGCGGGCTTCCTTCCATATGAAGGGCAGCGCGGCAGCTAGGCCAGCCATCAAGGCAAGCATCGTCGCGAATAATACGGATAACGGGAGATAACGGATTCCCAGCCAGGTAACCACACCACCCACAAGGGCCGCCAGCAGGCCGCGCACCAATGTCCCCCCAACCTTCAGGAGACCGGGAAAACGCCGGGAAAGCAGTGCCAACAGGATGACCGCCTGGGTGGTAAAGGTTATTGCCGCCGCCAGCGGAATACCCGCCAGACCGATCCAACTCGATAACATCCAGGCTAAGAGAATGAAAGAAGTTACCTGGATGAGGGCGGCAATGAGTGGCGTACGGGTATTCTGGTTGGCGTAATAAGAGCGCACCGCCACTTCCAGCCAGGTATCGCCCACCAGGCCGATCAGGAAAGCCCAGGTGCAGTATACGACCAGATCCAACTGGGCAGGTCCATAACCGAAAACGATCTCCGCCAGCGGACGAACAACCATCGCCAGCAAAGCTGCAGCCGGCAGCCCCAACCCCAGCATGACCCGCAAGGCGCGGTTGACCGTATCCCGGAAGGTATCCACCTGCCCGGCGTTGATGAATTCGGATAAGGTGGGCAGGAGTGCAATCGCGATCGCTGTCCCGATCACCGTCTCCGGGACTTGTTGGATGGTCCAGCCCAAGTTGAGCGCTCCGACGCCGGCCTCCCCAAACCGGGAACCGAGGCTATCCCGGGCAACATAATATGCCTGGATGCAGGCCATCGTCAGGACGCGCGGCCAGAGCAGGATCAGGATACGTACCACGCCGGGGGTTTTGAGGCCGATGACTGGTCGCCAGCGGAACTTGAAGCGGATCAGGCCTGGAACCTGGATTAAAAGGTGCAATCCTGCTCCAATGATGACACCGTACACCATCCCGTAAAGTCCCAGCCCAAAGGCAGGAAATTGGATAGGCCCTACTGCAAAACCATCAGTCGGTGTGAGTACCGTCACGCCAAAGATCTGCCCAAGATTGTAGAAGACAGGAGCCAATGCCGGGAGCAGGAAGTGCTGGTTGGCCTGCAAGCCGCCCATCACCAGACCGCTGATTGAGAAAATCAAGAGCGAAATCA